>CAMDSS010000183.1 GCA_945907085.1 Cyanobium sp. NIES-981
CCAAACCCAGGGCCTCGCTATGCGCACCCACACCAAACGCATGCTGTCGCGATGGGCCCAGGCCGGCAGCCTCTGGCGGCAAGTCTTGCGCCAGTGGTTACTGCTGGAGCCGCTGCTGCGGCAGCTAGCCACGCCGTTACCAGACGACAACCCCCAGCCGCTGCTCCGCAGCGCGCTGGCCAATCTGGCCGAAAAATTGCATGCCGATCCCAACACGGCCCCGAAGCCGACCAAGACGGTCACAACCGAGCTTTGGCTGGAGCAAGCCGGGCGTCTGAGCGTCCCCCAGCCCCTGCTGCTCGCAATCGGCAAGCAGTACCAGGAGCTGCAACAGCTGCTCCATAGCCGGGCCCTGCTGCTCGCCGCTCTGGCGCAGCGCTCGGGAGCGGAGCGATGAACAGCTCTGCCCTGCGGGACACCCTGCGCCTTGCCGCCACCGTGACGGTGGTGAACGGCTTTGCCAGCCTCACCGGCCTGCCCTTTGCGCTCTACGCCTCCCTGGCGGTGCTGAGCGTCACCGTGGGCAACTACGGCAATACCCTCGAACTCGGCCGGCAACGCCTGGTCGGAACCGCCGTCGGTGCCGTTGTCGTGTTCTTCGGCTATCGGGCCTGGGGCCATCTACCGCTGGTGGTGGCCTTGCCCCTGGCCCTGCTGCTGGCCCGGCTGATCGCAGGCTCATTGCGGCTCACCGTGGGCTACGGGGTCTGCTGCTTCGTGGTGGTGATGGGCTGGTTGACCCATGATCAGCAGCTCGAAAGCTGGATTCCGCTGCGCTTGCTCTGGACCGCGTTCGGCGTCCTGATGGCCCTACTGAGCCTTCGCCTGTTCTGGCCCTCTCGGGCCCGGATCCAGCAGAGCCAGGGACTGCTGCAGCTACTGGCGGATCTGGAGCAAGCCCTGCAGCAGGTTGTGCAGCACCCGGCTGATGTCATCCAGTCCCAGGCGCAACGCCGCCGCCAGCTGGGGCAACAGATCCGCAGCCTGCGCACCAGCCTGCAGGGCCTGCGCGACCAACGCCAGGGCGCCCTTCTAGAACTCGGCACCCTGGCGAGCCAGCATCCTCTTGCACGGATGTGGGCGTTACTGGACCAAGCCTGCGAAGCCCTGATCCTCGATCTCGATGAGCTGAGGCGCCTGCCCAATGCCGACTGGCAGGGCTGGGGGCTGCAGGGCGACTACGACGCCGGCCTGGTTTTTGTTCAGGGGGTCACCCAGCGGCTACTGGGCTGGCAGGAGCAACTGCGCGGTTCATCCCGGCTGCAACAACCGCCGAGCCGACCCCGGCCGGGGCTACCCCTGGACGCCCTGCAGTCGGCCGAATCGCGAACCGCCTATCGGCGGCTCAACCCCGAGCAAATCCAACTGGTGGCCTCTAAATGGATGGTGCTTAACCGCATGGACCACACCATCGAAAGCACCGAACGCCAATGGAGAGAACTTGCGAGCAGCGCAGCCGCGTGAGCTGGGTACTCAGAGGTTGGGCCGCGACGACCACCAGCGCTCGACGCGGTAGAGCAGCACCACTAGCAGCACCACCAGCCAGAACCACAGCTCCGGAGGGTTGGCGTTGAAGAGAATCAGCAGCAACACAACCTCGCTTACCAACCAGGGAAACTCCTGGCGCAGCATGGGGTTACGGATCTGGAAACGGGGCTTGGCGTCCACGGAGCGGGTCACGAAACAGAATTGGGCTGGCGCAGGAAGGGCAGATTCCAGCGCAGATCAATCCAAGGACTGCGGAAGCCACCTGTGAGGGAGCGCAGACCAGGAATCACGTAGCTGATCGGCGAGCGCCACTCCACGTAGGCGTGGGTCGACACGGTGAGGCCGTCGCGAATCGGGAACACACCACTTCCCCCCGAGAGGGTCCAGCGATAGCCATCCACGCTGGAGGGATCCCGCTCCAGTTCGATTTCGCTGCGCATCACTGGACCATTCTTGGTGAGCTCCTGGGCGAGCTGCTGGTTGCCGATAGTGGTGGAAATGTCGTCCTGGGTGGCGGGCAGGGTGAGCACCTGCTTCACCTTGCCCACAATGCCGCCGAAGCGGCCGCGCTGATTCCACTGCGGCACCACTTCCACCGGCAGACCCAGGGGCAAACGGCGAGCATCGGCGGGTGCGAAATAGGCGACAGCCCGCAGGGGGCGGTCGTTGGCGCTGGGCTGCTCAGGCCGACCGATCGTGCCCAGCCGCTGCCCAGTGCCAACGGTCTGACCCGCAATCACCTGCAGATCCAGAACAGTGCCGTTGCGCTCAGCATGCACCTTGCCGTCGTAGTCGATCTTGGCTTCGGTGACCTGAATCTGACGCTTGAGATCGTCGATCTGATAGCGACGCTGCAGGGCCTGGGTTTCGATAGTGAGCTTCACCTGCTGATAGTTGGTCACCACGTTCTTCTCGTTGATCTTCACGTCATCGAGATTGACGCTGGTGCTGGTGAGCCCCTGCTCCGCCGACACCACCTCGGTGGAGAGCGGAGCCACAACCTCGCGTTTGGCCAGCCAATCCAAGTTGCGCAGTTTGCTGGAGTAAGTCGACTGCAACTGTCCATAGCGGCGGCGATCGTCGGCAAACTTGGCCAGGGACGTCTCCAGGGCCCGCTTTTCGGTGAGCAGGCGCAGGCCATCGCGCTGATCGAGCAGGGCGTTATGCCGCTCCAGTTGGCGCAGGTTGCCCCGCTGCTGGTCGAGCTGGCGCTCCAGCACGGGCAGATACAGCTGCATCAACACCTGGCCGCGCGTCACGCTCTCGCCCGTCTTCACAAACAGGTCGCGCACCTGGCCACCGGAGCGGGCGTTGAGGATACCGGCGTTGTTGGGGAACACCAGCACACCCATGCCTTCCACCTCGGTGGGCACGGGCCAAAACAGGGCCCAAAGCACAAGCACACCCCCCACCCCAGCCAGGCACACGCCCACCTGATCGTGGTCACTGAAGCCTTGCCACCGCTGCGACCAGGCCTGGGCCCGGCGCCGATACCAAGGGGTTGGCTGGGGGCGGGGGGAAGGCACCATGGGACCCAGCATGCAGGATCTCCGGCCTTCTGTCAGCCCACAGGAGCGCCTGGCGGCTGACAGGGCGAAGCAAGGCTGGAGTCAATCTGGTGAGCCAAGGCTTGGGCGGCCCTAGGGACCTCCCCAAAAGCCCCCCGAAAACCAGCCAAGGCCCACAGGCCCGGCGCCCCAGCCACGGGCCCAGCAAGAGCCTTGCCATCCAAGCAAAAACTCACTGGGACCTGGCAGTAGCGGGCCGGCAACTCCGCCAGCCCCGGATCGAAATGGGCCAACGCCTGGCGCAGGCGGCTTTCCATCAGGGCCGGATCAGGGGGAGCCCCCAGCTCGAGACCAGGCCGCACCAGGCTGATCTGCCCCACCAACAGACCGTCTCCCAAGCAAGCCAGACCCGGATCCACCACCCACTCCTCCTGGACCAAGGCCCCCGCCCGCTGCTCCAGGGCCGGGCGCACCATGGCTTGGGGCAACACCACCCCACCACCCCTGGCCCGCCGCAACCAGCGACTGGGGTAGCGCTTGGGATCGGGCCAAGCCTCCAAGTGCAGGATCCCCGCCCAACTGCTGCGCAGGCTTTCGCCCAGGCCGGGCCACAGGGCGCGGCAACCCGCCCCAGCGGCAAGCACCACCTGGCCAACCTGCAGCGAAGACGACCCATCAGCTTGGCCGAGGAGCTCCAGTTGCCAAAGCCCGCCCAGGCTCCGCAAGGGATGGGCCACCTGGGCTTGGAGCTGGCGCACCCCCAAGCGATTCAAAACCAGGGGCAAGGCTTGGTAGAAGCGAATCAAATCCACCTGGCCAAAGGCCTGGCGCGCCCATGGCAGAAGCCGGGAAGACTCCAGCCGGGCCTGACCATGGCGGTACAAGCGCCGGCGGCGGACTCCAAGATCGCCATGGCGCTCCTGGAGTTGCCCCCAGGCACCCAGGTCGGGGCCCAAAACCCCCGCATAGCTCCAGGAGGTGGCGGAGCCCAGGGGGTTGGGAGCGCCCAGCGATGCCGCACTGATCAGCACCACCGCCAGGCCCCGCTCGGCAAGCTCCAGGGCCACAAGCCCCCCGGCCAGCCCCCCCCCAATGACGGCGACGTCACCAGGGCGGTCTTGATGGGTCACCTCAAACCAGCAGGGTGAAGGAGGACACAACCTGGTGGAACAGACCTTTCACCTTGTTCCAACGAATTTCATTGGTGCTGGCAGCAAAGGTATAAAGCCGGCCCCGGTCGACCACCACGGTGGCCAATTCATGCCGGTCCCGGTCCTCCAGGTGCACGGCGTACTCCAGGTCGTAGAAGGTGCGACCGCCCTCTTGGCGCTCGCTCGCCTCCACCAGGGTGGCCTGGCGGCCGCTGCCCTCGGGGGCAATCACCGTGCGGCGCAACTGCTCTCCAACGGCCACCGCACTGCCGAGGGTCTCCAGATTGCTCTGGGTGCTGACGTCAGCAATCACCAGGCTAAGGGTCTCATCACTGTTGATTAGGTCGTGGAAGACCACCTGGGGGCCGCCACTCACCTGGGCGCGGGTCCAGCCGGTGGGATACAAAAAGGCGTAGCGGCCATCTGGGCTTTGGAAACCATTCAGCCCAGCCGCCGCCGCACTGCATCCCACCAGCACAAACCCAGTCAGGAGCACCGCAACGAGGCG
>CAMDSS010000184.1 GCA_945907085.1 Cyanobium sp. NIES-981
GGCGGTTGGCCCATTAACCCGGGGGCTGCGGGGATGGCTTCAAACACCACCGTGCAAGCCGGGTCGATCACCAGGTGCAGCAGGGCAATGTGCACCGGCAGCAAGATCAGGCTTTGGCCCGGAATGAGCAGGGGAATCAAGCTCAAGGCGGCGATGGGAAGGTGAATCGCCAGGGTGTAAGCCAAGGCCCGGTGGAGATTGCTGTCGATGCGCCGTCCCATGGCGAGCGCCGCCACCAGATCGCCAAAGCTGTCGTTGAGCAACACGAGATCGGCGGATTCGCGGGCTACGGCCGTGCCCCGCTTTCCCATGGCCACGCCGATGTCCGCCGCTTTCAAGGCGGCGGCGTCATTCACCCCATCCCCTGTCATCGCTACCACCTCGCCGGAGGCCTGAAGGGCTCGCACCAGTTGCAATTTCTGCTGGGGCATCACCCGTGCAAAGACCGACACCTTGGCCACCAGTTCGCTGAGCTGGGGCAGGGGCATCGATGCGAGTTCAGGCCCGGTGGCCACATCACCCCAGCCCAGCCCGGCCTGGGCGGCGATGGAGCGGGCCGTGACGGGGCTATCGCCGGTGAGCATCACCACCCGCACCCCTGCCCGCTGGGCCACGGCAATGGCTTCGGGCCCATCACTGCGCAGGGGGTCGGCGAGACCAATCAGGCCGATCGCCTCAAATTGGTAGTCGTGCACGTGCTGGGGTTCGTCGCCGCTGTGGGTTGGGGCCCCGGTGAGCCCCCGGGCCACGGCCAGCACCCGCAACCCTTTACTGGCCAATTGCACGCTGGCACTCAAAAACGGTTGGCACAGGTTTGGTGCTAGATGGCAAAGATCGGCAATGGCCTCAGGGGCTCCTTTGGCAGCCAGGTGCCAGGCACCGCCGCCATCGCGCCACAGCTGGGACATCACCAAAAAATCGCTCTTCAGGGGGTAGTCCCTCTCCAACGGCCAATCGGGATGCAGGTGCTCGCTGCCTTCGAGATGGGATTGGGCCAGGCGGTGGATGGCCAGTTCCATGGCATCAACCGGATCGCCGCGGCTGGCGAGTACGGCCATTTCCACCAGCTGGTGGAAGGCCTCATCCAAGGGCTCCCCACTGGACCACCGGGCACCATCGGGCCAGCTGGTGAGCTCGGCTACGGCCATGCGGTTTTCGGTGAGGGTGCCGGTTTTATCCACGGCCAAAACCGTGGCGCTGCCCAGGCTTTCCACCGCCGCGGGCCAGCGGGCCAGCACCCCAAGGCGGGCGAGCCGGAGGGCCCCAAGGGCCAAAAACAGGGCAAGCACCACGGGGATTTCGTTGGGCAGCACGGCCAGGGCCAGGGCCAGGGCTGCTAGCAGGGCCTGGGGCCAGTTGCCGCCGGTGAGTCCTTGAATGCAGGCCAGGGCAGCGCAGAGGCCCAGGCCCCAGAGGGTGAGCCGGCCCGTGAGCCGGCGGGTGCGGCGCTGCAGGCGGGTGGGGGGAGGCACGACCGTCTTGAGGCTGTCGCCAATGCGGCCCAATTCGCTGGCGGCGGCGCTGGTTTTGACCTCGGCCCAACCCCTGCCACTCGCTACGAGCGATCCGGCCAAGATCCTCTCCCCGAGCCCTTGTTTGGCCATCGGCAACGACTCCCCGGTGAGGAGGGATTCATCGAGCCATAGGCCCACGGCCTCCCGCAGGGTGGCATCGGCCACCACCCGATCGCCCTCCTCCAGGCGTAAACAATCGCCGGGGAGGACCTCCTCAGCGGCGAGTTCCAGCTCCTGGCCCAGCCGGCGCACGTGGGCCCGGGGCGCGGAGAGTCGGGCAAGTTCAGCCAGGGCCCTTTGGCTGCGGTGCTGTTGCAGCCCATCGAGCAGCACAATCCCTGCCACAAACCCCAGCAGGATCAGCCCATCCACCGGTTCGCCGATCAGTCCATAAATCAGGGCGCAGCCCAGTAAAAGGAGGTTGGTGGGCTCCAGGAGATTCATGGGTTCAGGCCTGGAACCCCCGGTTTAGCGATGGAAATCACGCCCTGATGCAATCGTGCGACGAACCCTGGCCAGATGGCGCTCTGCGGGGTTGGTATCGCTATGCCTGGGTTGTTGTTGACCCGCTCAAGCCATGCTTTCTGCCAAGTTCAAGCCTGCCCTGTTGGGAGTGGCCTTGCCGCTACTCTCCACCCTCACGGCGTTCGCTCCTTTGGTGCTCCGGGCGGCCGAGATACCGCGGACCCAGGAGAAGGCAGCCAATGTGGCCCGCATGAAGGCGGAGGCCCTGAACGGCGGGTTGACCAAATACCGCACGGCAGCCTGCATGCACCAATTGGGTGGCGGCAGTTGCATGGTGCGCTCGAGCACCGACGGCTACCGCTTCCAGTTCCTTGGCGGCGCACCGGGCTGGGAAACCATGAACCGAAAGCCCACGGTTGAAACCCAAATCATGGTGTCACCCGATGGCACCAAGGTGGAGAAGGTGATCTACAACGGTGTCCCCCGTTAGGGCACACCCCTGCCTAGATCGCCGTTGCCGCTGGTAGGCGTTGGAAGAGGTACCCCGTACCCCTGGCCGTGATCACGAGCTCGGGGTTGTCGGGGTCGTCTTCGATTTTGTTGCGAAGCCTGGAGATGTGCACGTCCACGACCCGGGTGTCGGAATGGCGCTCCGGGGTGTAGCCCCAGATCTTGGTGAGCATTTCTTGGCGGGTGAGGGGCTGGCCGGAGTGGGCCATCAACATCTCGAGGAGGTCGAATTCCATCCCCGTGAGCTTGACCCGGTCGCCGGCCTTAAACACCTGACGTTTGTGGGGCAGGATCATGAGCTGGCCAATTTTGATCTCCCGCGGGCCGCTGCCAGCGGCCGCAGGGCCCGCACCACCGGCCGTACGACGCAAGACGCAGCGAATGCGGGCTTCCAATTCCTTCGGGCTGAAGGGTTTGGTGATGTAGTCGTCGGCGCCCAGCTCCAGGCCCAGGATGCGGTCTTTGACTTCTGAGCAGGCCGAGAGCATCAGGATCGGCACCTCGGATTGTTGACGCAGGGCCTGAATCACCCCGTAGCCGTCCATCTTGGGCATCATCACGTCCAGCACGACCACATCGGGTTGCACGGTTTGGAAGAGGGCCAGCGCCTCTTCGCCATCGCTAGCGGTCGCCACATCGTAACCAAACATGGTCAGCCGGGTTTCCAGCACCCGCCGGATATTGGCGTCGTCGTCCACCAGCAAGATCGTTTGCTTCAGGGCGTCGCCGTTTTGAGCGTCGAGCCCTGGGGCTTCAGGGGTAGGGATGGTCATCGGGCGCGCCAGCTGATTTCTCTTCCTAGCAGCAATGGAGGGCCGTTTCGGTGATTTGCAGCTCCGTGGGGGCGGTGCTGTTGGATCCCGTAATCACTTGGGCCAGGGGTTCCGCCCAGGGCCCATCGGCAAGACCTCCCCAAAAGGGGACTGGCTTTGGGGGCTTGCTGCGTCGCAGTGTTGATCACGCCCCTGATCCCCCGTGGTCATGCCGGAGCAGACCGAGGCTTCCCAAGAGCAGGCCTATCTCGCCTATGCCAACCGGCCCCGTCGGCCAGGCGCGAGCTCCATGTTTCGCGGCGTCAGTTACCGGAAGCGAACGGGGAAGTGGATCGCCCAGTTGTATTGGCGGGGGCGCCGCTATTTCCTTGGGGCTTACCAGGACGAGCGGGAGGCCGCAGAGGTTTACAACAAGCATGCCCTGCAGATCATCGGCCCGTTTGCTGTTGTCAATGATTTGGAAGTGGCGGCTGGGCTGGATGGGCAAAGACCCGAGGCAGGAGGTCTGAGCGCGGTCCAAGGTCCCTAGCAACGGCCTAGGGCCAGGGGCTGAAGCTCACCGGTTCGTACTTGGCAATTCCCATGCGCCAGCCTCGGATCACCAGGGCTTTCAGGCTGGTTTCAAAGGCGGCGGTGTCGCCACTGGCGAGCCAGCTGGCCTTGAGGAGCGGTAATTGCTCGCTCATGACATCGAGGGGAATCTCAATCAGCAGCAGGCTGCTGTCACCGGCTGCCCGCTGAAGGGGGCCCCCATCGCTGCGTTGCCAAAGCCGGAGTAATAGCTCCAAGGCCAGGGTGCGGCCATCGTCACCGGGGTCTTGGGCTGGGGCGTTTTCTGCGGGGGCTGAGGCGGCTGCGGCCGACTGGGTTTTGCCCGTCAGGGGCAGGGCGCGTTTGCCGTCAAACTCCACCAACGCCAAGGCGACCAAGTAGGGGGCGTTTGCCATGGGGCATCCTGTTGCAATCTCCCCACCTTGCCTGCGGCCCCGGCTCTGCTGCCGCTGGGGGTTAAATTCTCGGCCGACTCACCTGTGCTCCTCTTGGGAGACTTGTTATGACCACGATCGCGTCCCAGCTGGAGAGCTACCGCTCGGCATTGGCCACAGCCACGGCCAATGGAGATCAGGCCGTGGCCCGCAAGCTGGAGCAGCAGATCAAGGACCTTGAGGATTTCCAAGGACGCCATCCAGAGGCCGAGGAAGCTCCGAGCCCCTTTGAGGTGTTCTGCGAGCTGAACCCAGCCGATGAAAAGTGCCGGGTTTACGACGACTAATCCAAAGCATTCGTTGTTGATCAGGAGGCGGCCCCTTAGGTTTGAACAACCTTTAGGCAGATAGCTTCTGCCGCCAAGGA
>CAMDSS010000185.1 GCA_945907085.1 Cyanobium sp. NIES-981
TTTGGCACCATCGCCGGGGGCCTGATTACCTTTCTGGTGCACACGATCCTTTCCGGATGGATGGGGGTGATGGTGTCATTTTTGCTGATCCTGCCGGTGCTCAGGCTTGCAGGCTGGCAATCGGCCAGTGGTGTGGCCACCTTGGTGAGCCTGATGTTCCTGATGATTCCAACCCACGCGGAACTCAACTGGGACTACGTCATCAACCGCAGCTTGGACACCATGCTCGGAGCGGTGGTCGCCATTGCGGTGGGCCTGCTGCTCTGGCCCCGCAATCAGGTTGCCCGCCTGGAGGCGATTCCCTTGGCAATCAGGCGGCAGATGGCCGCCCAGGTGGACGCCTACCAGCGCTGGCTCGTCGGCGTAGGCACCCGGCCCGAGCCCCTGGCCCCGGCCCAGCTCACAGCCCAACTGGTGGAACTTGAGACCTTGCTGCAGCAGGAACTCCATGGCCCCCAGGGCCGGCGGCTTCTGCGCCAGCATTGGCCCCAGCGCCAGCTGCTCTGGCAACACCTTCAACACCATTGGATTCAATGGGAACGGTTGCTGATGCTCCTGCCCCACTCCTGGACTGGGGGCACTGACGCCGGCCCTGGGGACGCCCTGGCCGGGCCCGATCCTTTCGCCGCCAGCTTGGCCAGCTTGGCCCAGGCCCTGGAGGGTGGCCCTACTTCAAGGCGACCGTCTCGCTCCGATTGGCCAGGGGGGGACTCCGGCCGCCAGGCCGACCCCAGCGAGGCGGACGCTTGGCGCAGCCTGGCGGGCCAGCTGGCCCTACCCCAGCTGCTGATGTTGGCGATCGGCGAGGAATGGCGCCCCCTGCTGGCCAGCCTGCGCAGCCTCAACCTGATCGACACCAGCGGCGCCGCCTTGGAGATGGCTAGGCCGAATGGGCGCTCCCGTCGTCCCCCTGGGCTGGCTCAGGCCGAGCCGGTTAGGGAGGCCAGGCCCCAGCTACCAGGACTTCCAGCCCCAGCGGTTGCCCCAGCGTTGTCCTCCCCAGGGCCTTCAGCCCCATGTTGATCACCCGTTCCGATCTGCGTCTGGCGATCACCGCCGGCCTGGCCACCGGTTTCACGGCGATCACCCCGCTGGCCTTTGGTGTGTATTTGCCCCAGGCGGTTTTGGCCGTTTGCACCGGGACCTATGGCAGCTCCTTGTCCATGGCGAGGCAGCGGATCGCCGGCACCCTGCTGGGCGGGGCCGTGGTGGTTGTGGGCTACGGGCCGATGCAGGGCTGGCCCTTCCCCCTCGCGATCGCCGTGGCCCTGAGCCTCCTGCGCTTGCTCGGCGGCTGGCTGGGCATCAAGGGCTACAAGGTTGGCAGCTTCATCGTGATCATGGGCTGGCTGGTGCACAACGACCAGCTGGCCAGTTGGATTCCCCTGCGGCTGTTTTGGACCTGCCTGGGGATCCTGGTGGCGATGTGGAGCCTGCGCCTGTTCTGGCCCTCCCTGGCGATTGCCAGCTCCAGGAGCCTCTGGTGCACCTTGCTAGCGGGTCTGGCCGGCGACCTGCAGGAGGCGGCCCAGCGGCTTGACCCTAAGCCTGGTCCGCAGGCGACGAGCCCTGGGGGCAACCTCACCCCAACCGTTGCAACCGTTGCAACCGTTCGATCAGCGCCGACCCACACCCCTGCCAGGTTTCGCGCTGACCAACTTGCGCTGCAGCGGCGCCAGTCACTCTTGCAGTTGCGCCGGCTGCTGCCGGAGGTGGCCAATGAACTGGGCACCAACCCCCAGCTCCACCCCCTCTATCGCTTGCTGCGCCAGCTCGATCGCACCGGCTCCCTGTTGATCGGCAGCATCGACGGCCTGGCCCGCCAACCAACCCCGCGCCAGGATCTGGCGGCCCTGCTGGCCCTGCACCAGGCCGAAGCTGAGATGCTGAGCTACGGAGCCGAGCGCCTCGGCCAATGGATCCTCTGCCTGGAGCAGCCGGGCGACTTGCCGCCGCCGCCGGGTCCAGGCGAGAGTCCCGTAAGTTGGCAGCAGGCTTCGAGTTTGCTCCAGGACAGCAGCCTCGATGCCATCAGCGCTGAGCGCTTGCAACATCTGGCCCGCCGGGCCTTTCTTTGTCGCCAGGGCTATCGGGCCATTGAAGCGATGGAGCGGGACTGGCGGGGGCTTGAGAGCAGGGGCAATTAAACAACTACCGTCTCAACAAACGCCATGCTGCAGAGGTGAAGGCCAGGGCAGCGGTATAAACAGCTGAGCGAATGGAGGTTGACCTTGTGGAGGAGGTTTGGGAATTGTAGGCCAACCCTTTGCTAATCGAGCCACGAGTTTGAACTGAAATTGCCAGGTCGTTACTTGAATTGAGATCATTTGTAGTGCTATTGGGTAGCATCACATTGCCAGTGGCAATAATCTCAATCGGGATTGCAGCTCGAGTGGCTGTTGCAGCGGGAAGTACGGACACATATAGCGTGTCATTGACGCGGAAATTATCAATAGCCCAGCTTTCATCGGCAGCATTTTGGTCAAGCGTGCTACCGAAACCGATCCTTAACGTTGTAACAGCAACCGGCACATCGATAACGACTTTGAATTTTTGGTCAACGAGAGCGTTCCCATTCAAGTCCAAAGTCGTCAAGGGCACCATTGCGTAACGATAGCCACTGGCCGTAGTGCCACTGATCGGCGTTGATTCATTGCGTGAATAGGGGAACGGAATTGAGGCGATCACTTCGTTGTTGGCATAGATCTTGAATGTTTCGCCATCCCAAGTGTCTAGGCGTAGAAAATCGAAACTAATGCTGGCACCAGCACCAGCAAGGCTTAAATCGCGCCAAATATCCCGTCCGAGACTGTCTTTAATGCCGTTAGCAAAGCCCCCCATGACATAGTCGGAACTAACCGTAGAGCCATGGCGCATGTACGGCGATCCATGCTCAGAGCTCGGCCTCTGCCAACCGCCTAGGGTGGAATCAAAGGTTTCATCCATCAGAACTTGGCCTAGTGTTGTTGTGGCCTTAACATTATCAATAGCGTAGGATTCGTTATCGACTGATTCGTCAAGGTTACTTCCAAATCCTAATTTCAAGTCCGTTATGCTTGTGGAAACCTTGATGTCAAAACGGAACGTCTGGCTGGTGAAACCAAGGTCACCATTGGGCCCATAAGTATAATCATTGAGCGGGGTCATTGTCCAGCTGAATCCATGTGAATTTCCTTGTCGCGTGGTTATCTCATTGACATCGTAGGTAAATATAGTGTTAAGAATGGGCTCGTCATTGGCAAATACGGAGAATTCTTCGTTGGGGCCCCATGAGTCAAGTCTCTTTAAATCGAAACGAATGGTGCCACCTTGATGATTGAAGTTGAGGTTGGTCCACACATCTTGACGGTTGACCTTAGCGCCATTGGCAAAGGAACCTAGGGCTACGTTGGTGGCCGATCCTGATGGGTTATACAGGTAGAGAGGGGCACTTGATCCAGCCGCAGCCGTTGTCCACCCGGATAGGGGCGAATCAAAGGTTTGGATGCTGCTGGCATCGTCACCATTGAGCCTTACGCCCGATGCAGCTCCGCTGCCATCGCTGTTAATGGCGAGTTCCAGTTTGCCATTAAGCAGCGATTGGTTGGCCTTGAAGGTAAGGCCAGAGGCAATATCAATGTCGTTGGCATAGAGCTTTGTTGTGGTAGAGGCAGGCAGGATTAGGTTTTCGCCCTTCAGCACAAGCCGCTCAGCGGGAGCCGGCCTGCTAAGCAGGGAGAGGGTGCCGCTCCCGGCATCGAGGCTAACGCTTTGGGCCTGTTTGCCATTACTACCAGCGATTACTACATTATTGGCAACGGTTAGGCCGGCGCCTTGAATGTTGAAACTATTGGCAAGTAGGTTTGATTGAAGTGGATCAACCATGGCTGGAGCATTCGATCCCAGGGTAAGGCTTCCAGTCGATCGGATCTCGAGGTTCGATGCGCTGGCGGAATCAGTGGTGAGTGCCGTAGATTTAATGCTGCCAGAAATTTGGCTGGCATTGGCAGATGTGGTGTTAATCCTAACAGTCTTGCCTTTGATACTATCAAAACGCACGGCTTCGGAAAGTTTGAAGTCGTTGCTGTAGGTGGTCACAACACCGGTTGTAACGGTCTTCGTTTCATACACATTTTGAATGGTTGACTTGGCACTCAGGGTGGGGAGAACCGTGGTGGTGGGCACATCCCTTTGGCTGTAAACAATCTGTTGTTCGACGATCGGTGTTGGCGTTGAAGTGACGCTATAGTTGAAATTATTCCGTTTGTCGACAACATTCCAGGTCACGGATGTCCAGTCATATTTGTAGTCATAGAAGGTTTCCTTGATGTCACGGTTGGGGCCCCAGGCGGGGGTGGCTTGGGAGAGATAATAGGGTGTTTGACTATAGCCAACATCATCAAATGCCTTGTAATGACTGACAAAAGCGAGATAATTTTGATCGTTTGCAGAACTATCAAACCAATCATTTGGCGCAACCTGGCCAGGCGTATATCCATCGTCAGGCCGCCCGCTCAGCCAATGAATATTCGGAACACTTTGCTGAATATATCCAGTTTCAGGATATACATGAGTTGAAAATTGACCAGAGATGGACTGCTTAACAACAAAATTA
>CAMDSS010000186.1 GCA_945907085.1 Cyanobium sp. NIES-981
TAGAGGTTGCGCTGCAGCCAGAAGGTGCGCAGCGGGACGTAGCTGATGTCGAAGGCCACCCACACCAGGTTGACGCTGGCCCATACCGCCACAAAACGGTCCCAGCCCTTGCTCCAGGGGCCCGAGGCTTGGGAGACCTGGTCTTGCCAGCGGGGACGGGCCATCAGGGGAATTCTCGATGGGCGCGGGGGTGCCTAATCTGACGTGTCCGGGGAGGGATTCAGGGTTGGGCGACAACAGCAAAGCATCAGTTGATGCCCCTGAAGACGGGCAAGACGCTCCAGAGGGGCAAGACGGGCAGAACACACGGACCTCGCAGCCGAAGGAAAGCCCCTGGGCCTTTTGGCGCAGCGTGGTGATCACCCTGGCGGTGGCCCTTGGCATTCGCCAGTTTTTGGTGGAAGCCCGCTACATCCCCTCGGGATCGATGTTGCCCGGGCTGCAGATTCAGGACCGGCTCCTGGTCGAGAAACTCAGTTACCACAACAGGGCTCCCCAACGGGGGGACATCGTGGTCTTCCACTCCCCCTATCGCTTCGATTCGGTCCTCTCCAGTGCCAGTGACCGCAATCCCCTGCGCTGCCTGCTGGTGAACCTGCCGTTGGTGGGCAATTTGCCGGGTATTGCCAACCCCGCCTGCGACGCCTTCATCAAGCGGGTGATTGCCTTGCCCGGCGAACAGGTGAGCGTGGATCCCACGGGCCACGTGGCGATCAATGGCCGCCGGTTGATCGAGCCCTACGTGACGAACTACTGCCAGGTGGATGGGCAGGGATTGGGTCCCTGCCGGACCCTCGATGGGGTGGTGCCCAAGGGCCATGTGCTCACCCTGGGCGATAACCGGGCCAACAGCTGGGATGGTCGGTTCTGGCCAGGGGGGGCCTTCCTGCCCCAAAAGGAAATCATTGGTCGGGCCGTCTGGCGCTTTTACCCTTTCAACCACACCGGGGCGTTGACCCCTAAAGCAGCCAGTCTTCAGCCTCGGTGAGGCCAGTGGCGCGAATCTGCCCCTTCAGGGCTGCGCCTAGGAGGGGCTGGTTTGCCGCCAGGGATAGGGAGGTGTGGGGCTGCCAGGTCCAGGGGGCTTCGGGATCAAACAGCAACCAGCGGCGGCTGCCGATCTCCAAACGCTCGGGGGTCTCGCCAAGCAGCTGGGAGCCGCCCCAGCACAGCACCTGCCAAAGCTGGGCGGGAGTCCAGCCTCGCCGGGCTACGAGCTCTTGCCACAGCTGGGGCAACACCAGGCCCCGGGGGGCCCCATGGCCGGCGACCCCTGGGCGCCGTTGATCCAAGGGCAACAGTTGCTCCTCCGCATCCAAGGGGCTGTGATGCACGGCCACCGCGGTGATGACTCCGGAAGCCAAGCCAGCAATCAGGGCTTCGCGATCCCGGGGGCTGCCCAGGGAGGGCACCAGGCGCCAACCCTCGGCCGCGGGATCGAGCAGGCCGCTATCGGCCACCAGGTGCCACCAGCCCACGCTGGCCATGGGTAAGTGATGCCCATCTCTGGGCCCGGATCGCTGCTGCTCGAGCAGGTCGACCCCCGCGGCGGTGGAGAGGTTCATCAGCACCAGGTTGTTGGAGCCTGATAGGGATCCCGTGGCCAAAAGGCTGGCCAGGGGCAAGGTCTCGCTGACCATTGGATCGGGCGGCCAGCCAGCGCGCAGGGCCTCGACCCCTTCTCGCACAAACCCATTGGCGCAGAGCGAAGCTTGCCGGGGCGCCACCAAGACAGGGGCATCACCCATCTCCCCAAGGGCCAGGCCCCGCTCCAGCAGGGACAGGGGTGGGTGTTCATCGCCGCCAGCGAGGCCCACGGCACCGGCGGCCAGTTGGTCGGCGTGGCCAGCCAGGTCTTGATCGGAGCCTTCCAAGCTGAAACTGCCCCAGAGCCGCAGCCGCATCGGTGCAGGCCAGTCGAGGCCGAGCCGTTCCGGTCGATCGCGCCACCAGGACGCCCATGGCAGCAGGCCAACCGTGCCGTAGCCCCCAGCCGCCGCCGCCCTTGCCAGGCTGGCCAGGGTTTCACAGCGGCCCCCCAGGGGGTCGTCCAGAACACTGTGGGGATCCACCAGCGTGGGAGCCAGGAGCCACCCGCGGGCCTCGATCGGCGTGAGGCCCTGCTCCTGGGCGCTGGAGGCCACCTGGGCGCCCCAGTTCAGGAGCGCACCGGCTGGATCGATCAGGGCGTCCGTGGTCTCGATGGGCTGCCCGGGGCCTGGCAGTACCGAAACCTGACGTAGCCAGAGGGGTTGCATCAAGACTTAGAGCGCACCCGCGGCGGTGCGATCCAAGACCCCACCCAGGTGGGAGGTGAGGTTCATGGCAGCCACCACCGGGCGCTCCCCGGCACCGTTGGGGTAATCAATCACCGTGACGCCCCCGTTGCCCTGTTTGATCGCCCAGATGTCGGCAGGGGTGAGCCCTAACAGGGCACAAAGAATGGCCTTGTTGACCGCATCATGGGCAACCACCAGGGCGGTTTCATCGTTGCCCAGGCTCGCTGCAATCCGATTCCAGGTGTCCAGGGAGCGAGCCCAGACATCGTGAATGGTTTCCCCTTCTGGCATTTGCACGGTTTCTGGGGCCCGCTTCCAAGCGGCGAGAAGCTCGGGCCAGCCCTCGGCAATCTCCTTTTCCAGGCGGCCTTCCCACAGACCATGGCCAATTTCGACGAGCCCTGTGGTGCTGGTGAGGGGAACCCCGGGGTGGGCCGCCAGGATGGCTTCAGCGGTTTGCCTGGGCCGAGCCATACAACTGGTGTAAGCCCGTTGAATGCAGACCGGCGCCAGGACGGTGCTGGCCGCCTCGGCCTGGGCACGCCCATTGGCGTTGAGGGGAATATCGATTTGGCCTTGGAAGCGGCCCTCCCGATTCCAATCGGTCTCCCCGTGCCGCACCAACACCAGGCGAGGGCCTGGGCCCTTGGCGGGGATGGGCTCCCCCAAGTGACCGACCCCATTGAGAGATTCAACCTGTACGGCGGTCCCACCGTCGGCTCCAGGGGCCAGGTTCAACACCGAGATGGAGCAGTTGTCCACCCGCAACCGTCGGAACCCCAATAGCGGCAACCCCAGCAGGGCCAGGATCAGGCAGCGCAGGATGGCGTTGTGGCCCACCACCAGAACGGTCTTTTCAGTCTTGGCATCGAGGCCTTCAGCCTGGTCGGCCAGGAGCCGTTGCTTGAACTGCTCGGCCTGCTGGAACAGTTCTTGCAGGGGGATATAGGTGCTGCCGTCGGCGCGGCTGAGCTCCATCGTTTCCGGGCTCTGGCGCCATTGCGCTTCCTGGGCAGGGAAACGGTCCTTGACTTCGCTGCGCAGGAGCCCACTCCAGGGGTCCAGATCGATTTCCAGCAGGTCGTCGCAGAGCTGGGCTTCAAGGGCTTGCCCCTGGTCGGCCAGGAGTGCCGTTGCGGTGTCCTTTGCCCTCCTTAGGGGTGAGGTGTAGGCGTGGTCAAAGCCAAGATCCACCAGGGCCCTGCCCGTGGCCCGGGCCTGCTCCAGGCCCTCAGGGGTGAGGGCGGCCAGGTCATCGCGCCCCTGGATGCGGTGCTCAATGTTGAAGCTGCTTAGCCCGTGGCGGACCAACACAATCCGGAGGGGCACGGGTCTGGGGCTGCTCTCGAACCATCGTATGAGAGAGGAGAATCGGGGTCCACTTGTGTGCCCTGCGCTTGAGCCCTAGCGCCCCTCGATCCCCTCGGAGTACCCCGGCTTGGAAAAGCCTGCTGGCACTCTTGAGCCTGGTGCTCAGTGCGCTGCTTTGGCTGAACGGCCTGGTGGACAGTCTGCAGCGCCCATCGGTGGGCAATGCCCTCACCCTGCGCCAGCTCGAACTGTCCGTGCTGGCGGCGCCGGCCTTGCCCGCACCCCTGAAGGGTTTGCTCGGTGGCGTTGCCCCTGCCACAAGCCTGCGCGAAGAACTGGAGCACCAGATCGACCAGTCCGAAGGGCCAGCTCCCCCCGGCCAGGTTCTGGAATTGGCGTTGCTCGTGCTGCAGGCCGGGGATTCGGCCAAAGCCAGCCAACTCTTCGACGACCTGATGGGCCAGGTCAGGCCAGAGCAACGTCCCTTGATTGCCTCCCTGGCGGCCCCATCCAGCCAAGGGGCACCCCTGCAAGCCGGCTGGATCCTGTCGCCCCTGCAGCAGCAGTTGGTTTGTGATCGGCTGAACCAGCTGGGTGCACCGGCCTCCGCCAAGGGCCCTTGCGCCGCCGCCGCCAACGGCCAACGCCAAGCTGCCCTGCACCAAAACGCCTTGTTGCGCCTGTTGGGCCTGAGTGCGGCTCCGGTGCTGCTCCTGCTGCTGGGCAGCGGGTTGTTACTGAGGGAGCTGTGGCTGCGCTGGCGCCAGAAGGCCCCTCCTTTGGCAGAGCTGGTGGGACCACCGCTGGATTTGGTGGATGTGACCTTGCTGGTTGCCGGTGGATTTGTGGTGTGCGGTGAACTGCTCACCCCCCTGTTGCTGGCCCCAGTGCTTCAAAACAGCCTGGGATTTCTCAAAGCCGATCCGGCCCTGCAACAGGCGGTGGCCGTCCTGGGCATGTATCTGGGTTTGATGAGCCTGCC
>CAMDSS010000187.1 GCA_945907085.1 Cyanobium sp. NIES-981
GGCTTAAGCCGGGCCGTCGAGCTGCTGGCCACCCCCAAAAAAGGCCGGGGCGGCCGGACGGCCCTGAAGGATCTCGGCACGCCTGAGGGCGCCGATGAGGCCGTGCAGTTGTTCGATGGCCCCTATGGCCTCTATGTGAAGCAGGGCAAGGTGAATGCCTCCCTGTCAGAAGGCAGCACCGCCGATACCATCACCCTGGAGCAAGCCGTGGAGCTGCTGGCAGCGAAGGCCGCCACGGGTAAGGGAACCAAGGGGCGCAAGGCCGCGGGCACGGCAGCGAAGAAAACCACCACCAAGTCAGCTACCACCAAGGCAGCGGCTAAGCCGGCGGCCAAAAAAACACCGGCCACCACCAAAACGGGCCGCCTGCGGGCCAGCGCCGTGCGGGTCATCAAGGCCGCGGATCGCTGATGGCGCGCCGAACCCTGGTGGGCCTGGCTGGGGTTCTGCTGCTGGGCGGTTGCAGTGGCACGCCCTTTGGCGACCAACTCTCCCGCAGTTTCTCCAGTCCCCCTGGGGCTGTTGCCCCCGCCGGGCAAGCAACGGCCACCAAGAGCGATCCGGCCCTGGCCCCTGATTCGGCCAAAAAGGCTGATTTAGCCAAAGCCAGCGATCCGGCCAAACCCGCCAAGGATGGGGTCACCACGGCCAAGGCTCCGGAAGCCAAACCCTTGCCTGCACCGGCCAGATTGGCCCCGGTCTCCCTGGCTCCAGCCCCCTACCGGGTCACGATCAAATTGCCGGCGGCGGATCCCTCCGCTCCCGCTGAGGTGGTGACCAAAGCCCTGCGCGCCGCCGGTGTGTCCTTTGAGGTGGAAACGATTGAGCGGGTGCGCAATGGCGGCCAGGGTCAGGGCGCCAACCCCAGCGTCACCCCGGCCCCCCAGCCGCGCTGATGACCCGCCATCCCCTAAGCCACCGCCAGGCCAGGCAGCTGATGGATACGGCGTACCTCGCCGCCGCCACGGCCCTGCTGTGGATCGCCCTCTACTACCTGCCCGTGGGCAGTCCTTTGTTCCGCCTGGCCCTGCCCCTGCCCCTCGCCCTGCTCCAGTTGCGCCATGGCTGGCGCTGCGCTGTGGAGGGGGTGGTGGTGACGGCCCTGCTCCTGCTGGCGCTGATGGGGCCGATCCGGGGTCTGCTGGTGCTGTTCCCCTACGGGGCCCTGGCCCTCTGGATGGGCTGGTGTTGGAGGCGTGGCGCCAGCTGGTGGTGGAGCTGGGGGCTGGGCAGCCTGATTGGCGCGGTGGGTTTTCTGGTGCGGGTGGCGGTGCTGTCGGTGTTGGTGGGCCAAAACCTCTGGGTGGTGATCACCGGAGCGGCGGCTGGCTTGATGGAGAAATTGGCCTCCCTGATCGGCCATAGCGGGGCCGTGGATTTGGCCCAGGTTCAGCTGCTGGCCTTGGTTTTGGTGCTATTCCAAAACGTTGTGGTGGTGCTGGCCATGCACGCCGTGGCCTATTGGATTTTCCCCAGGCTCAAGTCGCCGATTCCCGAACCCCCGGAGTTGCTGCGGGTGGTGGTGGCGATGGATCCGCTGTAGCGATCCATGCAGGCTCCAGGCTCCCCTCCCTGGCCGACGAGTCGCATCCTGTTGCTGCTCGCTGCCACTGAAACGGCGTCGGTGGAGGGCATCTCTGCCGCTGGCGCTAGCCCCCGCTCCCGGCGTCAAACCGCGGCTGCCGATGCGGAGTTGCTGCTGTTGGGCCCCTTGTCGGAGCGGGCCCATGGCCTGCCTCCCCTGCCGGCGGGGGTTACGCCGGCCTTGATCAGCCATGTGGTGCTAAGGGATCTGGGCCTATTGCCCCACACCCAGGTGGTGGATCTGGGTTGCCCGGTGGCGCCAGCCATCCCCCACCTGCGCCTCCCTGCCCTGGAGGGCGGCGCCCCGGCACGCTGCTTGAGCAGTGGCAAGGCCATGGACCCAGGGCGGGTACGGGCGCTGCTGGCGCGGGGCCTCAGCTGGGGAGATCGCTTGGGAAAGCCCGCTGCAGCTGGAGGCTTGTCACCGAGCCCGTTGGTGGTGGCGGAATGCGTGCCGGGGGGTACTACCACGGCCCTGGCTGTTCTCGAAGGCTTGGGTGTTACGGCCCAGGGCTTGGTGAGCGGCAGCCTGCGCCATCCAGCCCATGGGCTGAAGGCGGCGCTGGTGGGCCAGGGGCTTGCCGCCGCGAACCCCATGGGGCCCCAGGGCACGAATCCAAGCTGGGATCCCGTGGCGGTGGTCGCGGCGGTGGGGGATCCGATGCAGCCGCTGGCGGCGGGCTTGGTGCTCGGGGCTGCGGCCCAGGGGGTACCGGTGCTCTTGGCCGGAGGAAGTCAGATGGCGGCGGTGTTGGCGTTGGCCCTCGCGATCGCCCCTGCCGAGGGCCGGCCGGCCCTGTTGGGCATGGTGGAGGTGGCAACCACCGCTTGGGTGGCTCAAGACAGCGGCAGCAACCTCGCCCTGCTCCTGGAGCGGATTGCGGGGCGCTGGGGGCTGGAGCAGCCCCTGGTCCCCCAGGTGGCCGGCCTGCGCTTTTCCGATTGCCGCAGTCAGGCCCTGCGGGATTACGAACGGGGTTACGTGAAGGAGGGCGTGGGGGCGGGGGGACTGGCGCTGCTTTGGGAGCGCTGCGGCCACTCCCCCGAGGCCCTGGCTTCCGCCTGCGACGCCCTGTGCTGGCAGTGGCTCGGAGCCTAGGGTCGGGCCCATGGGTTTTGGTGAAGCGCTCTCCCGCCGTCAGTTGCTGCGGCTTGGTCTGATCTCCGGGGCCGCGGTGGCAGCGCCCGGGCTTCTGGCCGGCTGTCAGCGGGACAAGGACCAGGTTTTGGCGGCGGTGGAGGGCCAGTTCCCCCAGGCCTGGAGCCAGCAACTACCAGCGGGCTGGCAGCCCCGCTGGTTGGGCGATCCCGAGGCCGTTGCCCGCAGCAAGGCGGCCCTCTGGTCCCTCTCCGATGGCTGGGCTTCTGCCCTGCCCCGCCAGCAGATCCAGCCCATTGGTGTTGAAGCTGAGCTGCAGCGACTGGCGCCTTGGGCTGGGCCGGTGAGCCGGTTGTTTGCGCTCGAGGGTTCGCCGGCATTGGCGTTCCCCTGGGCCTTTTCGCCCTGGGTTTTGGTGTTGCGCAGCCGACCCGACCTGGCGCAGCGGCGGGCCGAGGGATGGCAGCTCCTGCTGGATCCCAGCCTCAAGGGTCAGCTGGTGCTGCCCTCGAGCCCCCGGGTGGCGATGGCCCTGCTTGGCGACGGCCTCGGGCCCCTGATGGCTCTCCGGCGCCAGGCCCTTGCCTACGACGAACGCCATGGTCTGAATCTGTTGCTCAGTGGTGAAGCCCAGGCCCTGGTGACCCCGTTGCAGCGGGTCATCCCCCTGTTGCGGCGCGATCAGCGCCTCCAGGTGGTGCTCCCCGCTTCTGGAACACCGCTCACCTGGCAGCTGTTGGTGCGGCCAGCGCCTGGGGTGGCTGGGCCCGTAACCAGATCAGCGGCACCCCTGCCGGCGGCCTGGATGCAGAAGCTCTGGGACCGATCCCTGCTGGAAAGTTTGCTGCTCAAGGGCTGGGTGCCGCCCCTGCCGCGGGCGGTGCTGGAGCCCGTGCTGCGGGGCTTCCCCAAGCCGGTGGCCCAGTTGCTGCTGCCGAGCGATGGGGTGCTCGAGCGTTGCTGGAGCTTGCCCCCTTTGGCGCCCGAGGCCCGGCTGGCGCTGCAAAACCTTTGGGACGCGGCAGCTCCCTAGCCCCAGAGCCGGCGCCTGGGGGCGGCGGCCAGCCTGCGGTGGGTGTCGGCCAGGAGATCCGGAATCGCCAGCCCATGGGGGCAGCGGGGGAGGCAGGCGCCGCAGCGCTGGCAGGCGTCGGCATTGAGGCTCTCCCACCAGTGGCCGGCCCGGCCAATCAGGTTGTAGCGCTCGTTAGCAAAGGCCTCCATGCCATGGCCCACGGCCAGGTTGCGCAGCCGCAGGAGCTCGGGAATCGGTACCTCCGCAGGGCAGGGCAGGCAGGCGCGGCACTGGCCGCAGCGCTCACTCCCAAGCCGCCCCGCCGCCGCTGCCGCCAGGCGTTCCACCGCAGCGGCCACCGCGGTAACCATCTCCTCGGGGTTGGATTGGCTGGGCTCGCTGCTGGGGGGCGCCAGCCGCCGGGCCCAGGCCAAATCGCCCGGCTGGGCTGCCCCCAGGGTGAGGGTGGAGATCCCCGCATCCAGAAGGAAGCGGTAGGCCAGTTCCAGGGGCTCAAAGGGCTGACAGTCGGCGATTAGCTCCGCCGGGGGGTCGTAGAGCCTGCCGCCTTTGTCGGCGGGCGAGATGGCCATCACGCCGATGCCATCGGCCAGGGCCTGGCGGGCGATGGGCATCCGGGTTTGATCAAACAGATGGAGGTGGAGGCTGCAGAACTGAAAGATGCCACTGCCCAGGGCGGCCTCGATCAGCCCTGGGCTGCCATGGCTGGAGAAGCCCACTTGGCCCACCAGGCCTTCGGCTTGGGCCCACTGCAGCAGGTCGGCGCCGGGGCCGTTTAGGGCCCAGCTGAGGTGCTCCTCCAGGTTGAGGCCATGGATGGCCAGGGAGGTGAGTTGCTGAACGCCAAGCCG
>CAMDSS010000188.1 GCA_945907085.1 Cyanobium sp. NIES-981
GGAGCGCTTGGCCCAGCCTGGCAAGCGGGGGCAACGGGCGCATCAACAGCTCAGAACAGCACGGGCCGGCGGTGCTTGAGGCTGGGCATCTGGGCGCGGACGCGGTCCGCATGGCCAGGGTCCACGGGCGCTACGGCCAAGCCAACAGCCACCCCGGCATCGGCTAACACCGTTCCCCAGGGATCGATCACCAGAGCATGGCCATGGCTCTGGCGCCGGCCGTAATGGAGGCCGGTCTGGGCCGGGGCCACCACGTAGGCGGTGTTCTCCACCGCCCGGGCCTGGAGCAGCACCTGCCAGTGGTCCTTGCCGGTGAACGCCGTGAAAGCAGCGGGCACCATCAGCACATCCACGCCCTGGGCTGCCAGATGGCGGTAGAGCTCGGGGAAACGCACGTCGTAGCAAATGGAGAGGCCGATCCGGCCAAGCCCGGGCACATCCACGACGGGGGGCAAAACATCCCCAGGTTTCACCGTGGCCGACTCCCGATAGGTGTTGCCATCAGGCAAGTCCACATCAAAGAGGTGGATCTTGTCGTACTGGGCCAGAACCTGGCCCTCATGGCTCACCAATTCGGCCCGGTTGTAGGTCTGGCCTGGGCCCGCAGGCACGGGGAAGCCGCCCCCTAGCAAGGTCACCTGATAGCGGCGGGCCATCGTGACCAAAAAGCGGCTGCATTGTTCGGCCAGCCCTGGCGCGAGCTCGAGCCGCTGGGCGTCCTCGCCCATGAAGGCAAAGTTTTCGGGCAGGCCCACCAACTCGGCCCCCCGCCGGGCCGCCAGTTCAATTTGTTCCTCGGCGGCGGCGAAGTTCGCATCGGGATTGGAGGTGCTGGTGAGCTGCACTGCTGCTGCCAAAAAACTGCCCACCGCAACCCCAAAACCGTTGGCTCAACTGTAAGGGAACTGCCTAGCTGGCCTTCAAAACGCCTGGCTCGGCCTGGAAGGGCACGATCTCCAAGGTGTCGACGGCGGCGCAGCAGACAAAATCCGCATCGTGGTTGCCGATGCCCATCAACCGCTGGCCATGGCTGGCGGCGCGCAGACAGCCTTCGGTGTCGTTGGCCCACTGGTGCCACAGGGCCAGGGCCGCCAGCATTTCATCGTTGCCGCAGCCCACGCCGCCATGGGGTGAAACGGCCATGGCAGCAGCGGCCACGGCCCCCGCCGCCAGGCTGTCCTCCAGGGAGTAATCCCCCTCCCAGCCGCTGCCCACAATCCAAACCTGCTGGCAATCCCGATCCAACAGGCGGCGGGCCACGGCGCTGCGGTTTGGCAGACAAGCGGTGACCAACAACGGCACCGGCTTGACCACCGCCAGGGAGCGGGTGCCATTAGTGGTGCTCATGAAAATCCGCTTGCCGGCAACCATCTCAGGGGTCACAGCCAGTGGCGAATTGCCGAGGTCGTAGCCATCCACCCGCTTGCCGCCCCGCTCACCGGCGCGCAGGCGCAGGTCTTGGGGCCAGGCGGCGGCGGCGGCATCGAGGGGTTCCAGCTCCGCGAAGGCCTCAATCGCCTCGGCACCGTTCTCCAGCGACCAGGCAATGGTGGTGGTGGCCCGCAGCACATCAATCACGACGGCCGCATCGGGCCCGCCCTCGGCGGGGGGCCGCACCTGGGGCACCGTTTCTGACGTGGCGAAATAGGAGATCTGCACGCTCGCAGCCATGGGAGGGTGCGCCACAGTAGGAACCACTGATCAACCCTGATGCCAGCCCCGGCGATCCCCCAGCGCAGCCGCCGTGATTTGCGGGGCTTCATTGCGCTCTTGGAATCCCGCGGCCAACTGCGGCGTATCAGTGCCCCCGTGGATCCCGATCTGGAGCTGGCGGCGATCGCCGACCGGGTTCTGGCCATGGGCGGCCCGGCCCTGTTGTTTGAGAACGTGATCGGCAGCCCGATGCCGGTGGCGGTGAACCTGCTCGGCACCGTGGAGCGGGTGCTCTGGAGCATGGGCATGGAAGAGCCCCAGGAGCTCGAAACCCTGGGCGAGCGGCTCGCCCTGCTGCAGCAACCGCGCCCGCCCAAGGGCCTCAAGGAGGTGGCGCGCTTTGGCAGCGTGCTCTTTGACCTACTTAAGGCGCGGCCAGACCTCGACCTCACGCCGCCCTGTCACCAGGAGGTGTTCAAGGGGGACCAGGTGAATCTCGATGCCCTGCCGCTGCTGCGCCCCTGGCCAGGGGATGCGGGCCGGGTGGTCACCTTGGGACTGGTGATCACCAAAGACCCGGAAACCGGGGTGCCGAATGTGGGGGTCTACCGCCTGCAGAGGCAATCGAACAACACCATGACCGTGCACTGGCTGAGTGTGCGGGGTGGGGCCAGGCACCTGCGCAAGGCCGCCGAGATGGGCAAAAAGCTCGAGGTGGCCGTGGCCATTGGCGTACACCCCCTGCTGGTGATGGCCGCCGCCACTCCCATCCCGGTGCAATTGAGCGAATGGCTGTTTGCCGGGCTCTATGCCGGCGAAGGGGTGCGGTTGGCCAAGTGCAAAACCGTGAACCTGGAAGTGCCGTCCCACAGCGAAGTGGTACTCGAGGGCACGATCACCCCGGGTGAGGAACTGCCGGATGGTCCCTGCGGCGACCACATGGGCTTTTACGGCGGTGAAGAGGCGTCGCCCCTGGTGCGCTTCCACTGCGTGACCCAGCGGCGCGATCCGATCTTCCTAACCACCTTCAGCGGCCGCCCCCCCAAGGAGGAAGCGATGCTGGCCATCGCCCTGAACCGGATCTACACGCCGATACTGCGCCAGCAGATCCCGGAAATCGTCGACTTTTTCCTGCCCATGGAGGGGCTGAGTTACAAGCTGGCCGTGATCGCCATCGACAAGGCCTACCCCGGCCAGGCCAAGCGGGCTGCCATGGCCTTTTGGAGTGCCCTGCCCCAATTCACCTACACCAAGTTTGTGGTGGTAGTCGACAAGAGCATCAACATCCGCGATCCCCGCCAGGTGATCTGGGCCATCAGCGCCCAGGTGGATCCCCAACGGGATTTGTTTGTGCTGGAAGACACCCCCTTCGATTCCCTCGATTTCGCCAGTGAGCGCCTAGGCCTCGGCGGCCGCCTGGCCATTGATGCCACCACCAAGGTGGGCCCTGAGAAACGCCATGACTGGGGCGAGGCCCTCGGCCGCCCAGCGGCCCTGGAAGAGCGGATCGATCAGCGCTGGGCCGAACTGGGCCTCGCTGACCTCGGCAAGGGCGAACCGGATCCCGCCCTGTTTGGCTACACCCTGGAGCACGTGCTTGAGCGGCTGGCCACCGCTGCCCCAGTGCAGCCAAACTCCAAAAAATCACGCGCCAAGCAAGCAAGCGCAAGAAAGCCCAGCGCCAAGGGGTGATGCTGAAAAAAAGCGGGATCGATGCCCTCAAGGCCCTCCTGGAATTGGCCCTGGCCCCGGAAGCCTGGCGCTCCACCAAGGAGTTGGCCCAAGCCCAAGACCTGCCAGCTCCGATGCTCGAACAACTGCTCCTGCGGCTGCGGCGGGCGGGCCTGATCGAAGCGCGCCGGGGCCGCCAGGGGGGCTATCGACTCAGCAGGGCCGCCGCCCTGATCCCCATTGCCGCGGTGCTCGCTGCGGCCCGGCTGCCCGAAACCCAGCCGCCAGCCACGCAGCAGGATTCCCCCGCCGATCTGGTGACCCGCGCCCTGGAGCAGCAGCTGCAACGCAGCATCAACCGCACCCTGGAGCAGATGAGCCTGGAAGAACTCCTGTTTGATTGGCGCAGCGCCAAAGCCAGCCAAGACGACGACGGGGGCCTGCTGATCGGCTGACAGAGGGGCGATAGGACTAGCTGCATGGGAGGGGCTCCATAGGATCTGGCCAGTCATCTCGGCCATCCCCTTTGGCTCACGCCCCCACCAGCTCCAATCCCCTGCCCCTTGCCAGTGGTGGCAGTCTCCGGGGAACCGTTCGGGTTCCGGGGGATAAATCGATCTCCCACCGGGCCCTGCTCTTTGGCGCCATTGCCGAAGGCGAAACCGTGATCGAAGGCCTCTTGCCAGCCGAGGACCCCCTGAGTACGGCGGCCTGCCTGCGGGCCATGGGGGTGGAGGTATCGGAGATCGCGGCGGGGAGGCTGGTGCGGGTTCACGGCGTGGGCCTCGATGGCTTCCTCGAGCCCAACGCCGTGCTCGATTGCGGCAATTCCGGCACCACCATGCGCCTGATGCTGGGACTGTTGGCAGGCAAGGCTGGGCGCCATTTCGTGCTGACGGGGGACGAATCCCTGCGGGGCCGGCCCATGCGGCGGGTGGCAGGTCCCCTGGCCCAAATGGGTGCCCAGATCCAGGGCCGCCAAGGGGGCAACTACGCCCCCTTGGCCGTTGCTGGCCAGCGGCTGGTGGGCGCCACGGTGCACACCCCGGTGGCTTCCGCCCAGGTGAAGAGCGCGCTCCTGCTGGCAGCACTCACCGCCGATGGCCCTACCACGGTGATTGAACCCGCCCAATCCCGGGACCACAGCGAACGCATGCTGCGGGCCTTTGGCGCCGACCTCAGCGTGGGGGGGCCTGGCGGCACCGAGGTAGTGGTGC
>CAMDSS010000189.1 GCA_945907085.1 Cyanobium sp. NIES-981
TCGGGCCTGGATCCCGCCAGCGGCCGCCTCTGGCTGACCGAACGGGGCAGCAGCTTTGGCTACAACACCCTGGTGGTGGACTACCGCAGCCTGCCCCAGCTCCAGGCCCTGGGCTGCCCGGTGATCTTTGATGCCACCCACGCCGTGCAGCAGCCCGGCGGCCAGGGCACCACCTCAGGCGGCCAGCGGGAATTTGTGGCGCCCCTGGCCCGGGCGGCGGTGGCGGTGGGCGTGGATGGGCTGTTCCTGGAGGTGCATCCCGATCCCACGGTTGCCCTCAGCGATGGCCCCAACATGGTGCCCCTGCACCGCCTAGAGGCCCTGCTCAGCCAATTGGTGGCCCTGCGCAGCGTGGTGGCTGAAGGAACTGCGGTGAGCGTGCTGTGAGGCTCCTGTGATTCGCCGCCTGCTGGTCTCCAAACGCCTCAAGCAGGTGAGCCTTCTGGTGTGTGATGTGGATGGGGTGCTCACCGATGGCGGCCTCCACTACGACGAGAGAGGAGGTGTGGTGAAGCGCTTCAATGTGCGCGACGGCCTGGCGATCCGGATGCTGCAGCGCTCTGGCATCGAGGTGGCCTTCCTCAGCGGCGGCCGCAGCGGCGCCATCGAGCAACGGGCTCGCCACCTTGATATCCGCCATTGCCTGGTGGGCGTGGGCGACAAGTTGGCTGCCCTCCAAGACTTGCTGGATCAGTTGGATCTGGGCCCTGAGCACACCGCCTTCATCGGCGACGACCTCAACGACCTGACGGTGCGACCAGCCGTAGGGCTACTGGTGAGCCCCGCCAATGGGGCCCGGGGCCTGCGCCGCCAAGCCGATCTGGTGCTGCGCCAAAACGGCGGCGATGGGGCCGTGCGGGAACTGGCCGAACTGCTGCTGCACCAGCGGGGCCACTGGCAAACCCTGAACCGGGACGGCTGGCGCGACACCAATAGCTAGTCGGGATTGGCCGCCACCAGCGCCCGGGCCTGCTCCAGCTGCTCTGGCGTATCCACCGAAAAGCAATCGGCCGCCACTTCGTAGGTGAACAGGGGGATGCCGGCTTCGATCAGGCGCAGCTGCTCCAATTTTTCGAGGGCCTCGAGCGGGGATACGGGCAGGGCCTGCCAGCCGGCCAACACATCGGCTCGGTAGCCATACAAGCCCACATGGCCCCAAAAGGTGGTGCGGCTGGTCCACTGGTCGGGGTCCAGATCGCGCACATGGGGCAGGGCACTGCGGGAGAAGGTGATGGCGCGGCCGTCATGGGCGCGGAGCACCTTCACCACGTTGGGGTCGTGGAGCTTGGCAGCAGCCAAGGGATACACAGGGGTCAGTACGGCGGGCCGATCCAGGGCCGTAAAGCGCTCCACCATGGCTTCGATAATGGCCGGATCCAACAACGGCTGATCCCCCTGCACATTGATCACCAGGGTCTGATCGAAAGCCAAGGTTTGATCGAAGGCCTGCCCGCCTGCCGCCGCCACCAGCTCATCCACCACGCAAGCCAAGCGCTCACTGCCGGAGCTGCAGGATTGGGGGGTGAGCAGGGCGCGATACCCCCAGCCCTCGGCAGCCTCTTGAACGATCTCGCTATCGGTGCAAGCCACCACCGCCGCCACGCCCTTGGCCTGGGCGCAACGCTCCAGCACCCTGCGCAGCATCGGCTGACCGCCGATATCGGCCATCACCTTCCCTGGCAGCCGGGCCGATTCCAAGCGAGCGGGAACGGCCACCACGACAGGGGCACTGGTCATGGCGAGCTGGTGAGGTCGGTGTCATTTTGACCCTCGTAGCGCCTGGCCCCAAGCCCGTGACCACCAAGCAACTCGTGCTCGCTGGCGGCGGCCACAGCCATGCCCTGGTGCTGCGCCTCTGGGCCATGCACCCCAAGCGGCGCCCCCCTGGCCTGATCACCCTGGTGAACCGCCAGAGCTCAGCCCTCTATTCGGGCAAGGTGCCGGGATTGGTGGCAGGGCTCTACAGCCCAGAGGAGTGCGCCATCGATCTCAAGCGACTGTGCGCCCTGACCGGCGTCAGCTTCGTGCAGGCGGAGATCACGGCTGTGGATCTTGCCCGCCAAGAACTGGTGCTGGCCGGCCGGCCACCTTTGGCCTGGGATCTGCTCAGCCTCGATGTGGGCGCGGAAGTGGGTGGATCCAGTGCCTTACCGGTGAAACCCCTGGAGCCCATTTTGCCCTGGTGCCACGGCCTGGAAGCTCCCCAAGCGATCACCATCCATGGCGGGGGGGCGGCGGCCGTGGAGGTGGCCTTGGCCCTGCGCCATCGGGGGCTCAAGCCCAGCCTGCGGCTGCGAGGCGACCAACTGCATCTGGGCTCGAGGGCTGCCAACCGGCTGGGGAAGACCCTGCTCCAAGCTGCGGGCGTGCCGATTGGGCTGGACGCGCCCGAATCAAACCAAGAACCAAACCCAGCTCTGGCCTGCACCGGCAGCCGCGGCCCCAGCTGGCTGGAGGCGTCAGGCCTCCCCACCAATCCAGCCGGGCGGGTGCTCACCGAAGCCAGCCTGCAGGTGAAGGGCCGTCCAGCCGTGTTTGCCAGCGGCGATTGCGGTGTGATCGACGGAAACCCCCGAGCGGCCTCTGGCGTCTGGGCAGTGCGGGCAGCGCCGGTGCTGGCGGCCAATCTCGAGCGCTGGCTGGATCACAGCGCGCAGCAAGGAGCATCGGCCCCATTACCCCGGCTGAAACCCTGGCGCCCCCAGGCCCGGGCCCTCCAGCTTCTCGGTGATGGCGGTGCAGTTAGCGGCCGACCGCGGGCAGTTGCCTTCTGGGGACCCTTTGCGTGGGGGCCCAGCGAACTGCTGTGGCGCTGGAAACAGGCCATTGATCAGCGCTTCATGGAGGGCTTTACCGGGCTCCAGGCCATGGATAGCGGCAATGCGCTGGATAGCGGCACGGCCATGGCCTGCCACGGCTGCGGAGCCAAACTTGCCGCCGCTCCTTTGGCAGCAGCCCTGGAGCAGGCGGGCCTGGGCGGGCCGGCGGAAGATGCGGCCGTGGTGGGCGTAGGCGCCAACGGCGAAACCCTGCTGCAAAGCGTGGATGGCTTTCCGGCCCTGGTGGGCGATGCCTGGCTCAACGCCCGTCTCACCACCCTCCATGCCTGCAGCGATCTCTGGGCGTCAGGTGCCCAGGTGGATAGCGCCCAAGCCCTGGTCACCGTGCCCCAGGGCCCAGCGGCAATGCAGCAACAACTTCTGGCCCAAACCTTGGCCGGTGTGCGCTCGGTGCTCGAACCAATGGGCGGCAAGTTGATCGGCGGCCACACCTTGGAAGAGCGCGCAGGTGGGGGCATGGCCCCTGGACCTAGCCCCCTCACCCTGGCCCTCACGGTGAATGGCAGCTGTCCTGGTAGCCCCTGGCCCAAGGGACCACTCCACGGCGGCGATGCCTTGGTGCTGGTCAAACCCATCGGCACAGGGGTGTTGTTTGCCGCAGCCATGGCCGCCGCTCCAAGCGAGCACTGCAAGCCCGCCTGGATTGATCAAGCCTTGGCCCAGATGCAGCAAAGCCAAGCGCCCCTGGTGGATCTGCTGCGCGCCCACGGCTGCCGTGCTTGCACCGACATCACCGGCTTTGGGCTGCTCGGCCATCTGGGCGAAATAGTTGAGGCCAGCGCCGCCTCAATCCGGGTGAGCCTCGATGCCCCAGCGCTCCAGGGCCTGGCGATGGCTGGATCATTGGAACTACTAGACCTGGGTTACGCCAGCAGCCTCGCCCCCTCCAACGCCCGGGCCCTAGCCCTGCTTGATGGGCCAATCCAGCTCCAGGGCCCCAGCTCAGCCGCCCTGCACGGCCTACTGATCGACCCCCAAACCTGCGGGCCCCTGCTAGCCGCCCTTCCCGCACACCAAGCCCCTGGTGCCATAGCCGCGCTCCACGCAGCCGGCTTTGCCCAGGCGGCCGTGGTGGGGAGCGTGGAAACCGTTGTCACTTCGCCAAGCTCACGGCGATATTCGGACTCTCCGGATTGACATCAATGGATTGGAGCTGGGGTTGCAGCACCAGGTCCATGTCTTCCATGGGGATCGCCCCGAGCAGCACCTCATTGCCCAGCACCATGGCGCCGGTGAAGCAGCGCCGATTGCGAAAACGCACTTCCACCGGTCCCATGTAGGGCACGGTGCGGCGATGGCCATCGGCGAGCACCACCTCCCGCTTCTCCAATTCCTGCAGCTGCAACTGCAAGGCGACGTGCTCGGGAATGCAGAGATGCACCGCTCCCGTATCAGCCAGCGCTGACACCTCCAGTGGAGCCAGTTCTTGGCTCAACGGATTGAGCAGCTGAAACGTGCCGCGGATCAAACCCATCACGCAAACCCCCTTGACTCAAACGTAGCGATACCACCCCCCAACCAATGCCACCAACTGTCACGGGCTGATCAACTCGCGGCGTTCTCCGGGTTCAAACCCGCTCTGCCGCCAGCACCTCCGCCCGCAGCTGCCGCAGCCGGGCGCCAAGGGCCGGGCCGGGGTTGAGGCCTTGGGCGATCAGATCGGAGGCCTGCAAGGGCGCCTGG
>CAMDSS010000190.1 GCA_945907085.1 Cyanobium sp. NIES-981
GAGATCACCCAAAGCGCCCTGGCCCAGGCGGAATCCAGTGATGGGTTTCGGGCGAAGTGGCAGGAGGACACCGATGCCCTGGCCACCCAGTTGCTGTTGGCGCGCCAATGGCTTCCCGATGTGCAGATCAGCCGCGAGCAGATTGGCTACCTGGTGCAAGAAGCCCTGCGGGGCGGGGTGGAAGGCCATCGCTCCGAGTTGTATGCGGTGCGGGTGGCCCGGGCCCATGCCGCCCTCAGCGGCCGCGACCAGGTGGAAGCCGACGACCTCCAAGTGGCCGTGCGCCTGGTGATTGCGCCGCGGGCCCTGCAGATGCCGCCCCAGGATCCCAACCAACAGATGGAGCCCCCGCCACCCCCGCCGCCGCCCCAGGGAGAGCAGCCCCCGGAGGAGCCGCCCGAGGATCAAAACCAAGATGACGAGGCCGACAACGACGACCCGGAGGATGACGACCCGGAAGATGACTCCGATGAAAACCAGGACGACGACACCCCAGAGGATCAGGCGCCCCCTTCGATTCCAGAAGAGTTTCTGTTGGATCCGGAAGCCACGGCCATCGATCCGGATCTGTTGCTGTTCTCTGCTGCCAAGTCCAAATCAGGCGGCAGCGGTAGCCGGGCTGTGGTGTTTAGCGATTCCCGCGGTCGCTATGTGAAGCCGATGTTGCCCAGGGGGCCGGTGAAGCGCATCGCCGTGGATGCCACCCTGCGGGCGGCGGCGCCCTATCAGAAGACCCGCCGCGAGCGGGAGCCCCATCGCAAGGTCATCGTCGAAGACGGTGATTTGCGTGCCAAGCAACTGCAACGCAAGGCCGGTGCTTTGGTGATTTTTCTGGTGGATGCCAGTGGCTCCATGGCCCTCAACCGCATGCAAAGCGCCAAGGGGGCGGTGATTCGGCTGCTCACGGAGGCCTATGAAAATCGCGACGAGGTGGCCCTGATCCCCTTCCGCGGCGAGCAGGCCGACGTGCTCTTGCCCCCCACCCGCTCGATCACGGCAGCCCGCCGGCGCCTGGAATCGATGCCTTGCGGTGGTGGGTCGCCCTTGGCCCACGGCCTCACCCAGGCGGCTCGGGTTGGCGCCAATGCCTTGGCCACCGGAGACCTGGGCCAGGTTGTGGTGGTTGCCATCACCGATGGCCGCGGCAACGTGCCCCTCTCCCGGTCCCTTGGTCAGCCGGAATTGGAGGGGGAGGAGCCGGTGGACCTCAAGGAAGAGGTGAAGCAGGTGGCCAGCCGCTACCGAGCCCTTGGCATCAAGCTGTTGGTGATCGATACCGAGCGGAAGTTCATCGGCAGTGGCATGGGCAAAGACCTGGCCGAGGCCGCCGGCGGAAAATATGTGCAGCTCCCCAAGGCGAGCGATCAGGCCATTGCCGCCATCGCCATGGAGGCGATTAACGCGGTTTAGTTCGCCTAAAGGTTTCCTAGTAGAGGGCTTCTAGCGAATCGGCACGGCCTTGGCCGGCGGGCCTTTGCGTTCGGGATAGAGCTCGTCAAAGAATTTGCCCAGACCCACCGCCACGCTGCGCACCCCATCCATGAACTGGGGGTCATCGGTGAGCTTCTTGACGTCACCGCCGACCGCTTTCCATTTGGCCGTCAAGACTTCCGCATTGGTCACGGTGCTCTGCAGCTCCCTGACGGTTTTGGGATTGTCGAGGGCTGCCATGAGGTTCTTCAAAGAGGCGCTGCCCGCATTCAGGTTGGCGATCGTGGGCTGGAGCTTGTCGACGCTCCCATCCACTTTTCTCACCAGCACCTTGCCATCCTTGAGGAAGCTGGAGGCTTCCACGGCAGCCTTATCGATACTGCCGGTGAGGACTGTGAATTTGTCGATCAACTTCTCCTGGTCCACCTGGGTCAGCATCTTGCTCATCAGGGCGGTCACACTGGTCAGACTCGGGCTTTGGAGTCCGGCAATGGTGCTGCCATTGCACAGCATCACGGCTTGATCGCAGCCCTTGGCATAGGGCGCTGGGATGTTGGCTGGCAGCAAGGGGCCTGTGCTGACCAAGGCCACCTGGGCCTCTCCACCGAGCAGGGAGGCTTCGCCGATTTCCGCATGGGCCGGTTTGGCCAGATGTAAATCGGGATTGGTGATTTCCAATTCGGCAACCACCGCGCTAGGGGTCACCCGCACCTTGCGGACGTTCCCAACCTGGACGCCGCGATAAACCACGGCGGAGCGTTCAGCCAGGCCAGCGGCTTGATTGAAATTGGCTTTCACGGTCCAATTGGTGCGGCTGATCGAAATGCCCCGCAGCCAAAAGGACAATCCGACGGCACTGGAGATGGCGGCCAGTAAGGAGAACCCAACAATCGCCTCCCGGACACTGCGGCGCATGGGTTAAAGCTCAGCTGGCTGTATCGGTCCGTTCAGGCTACCGCTCCTGAACTGAACGACGTAGGGATTCGTTGTGGTTCGGTAGTCATCAATGCTTCCATGCCAACGGAAAGCACCGTCGTAGAGGAGTACCACTTGTTCGGCGGTGCGCTCGATCGTGCTGTGCACATGGCTCACCACCACGGAGCCCGCCTGGGCCACGTCCGTGGTGCGCACAATCAGATCTTCGATGCGGGTGCAGGCCACCGGATCCAGCCCAGCCGTGGGCTCATCGAACAGCAGCAGGGGGGTCTGGTCATTGGTTTTGCGAGGGTCCTGGATCAGGACCCTCGCAAAACTCACCCGTTTTTGCATGCCGCCACTGAGTTCACTCGGCATTTGATCGGCGGTTCCCAAAAGCCCCACCGCTTCGAGGGCTTGATTGACGCGATCGGTGATCTCGCGCTCACTGAGCCGCCCATCGCGATAGAGCAAGAAGCCCACGTTTTCTTTCACGCTGAGGGAACCCAACAGCGCTGGGTTCTGAAACACCAGGCGCACATCCGGGGGGTGTTGCTGGTCGAGCCGCAGATAGGTCTGCGGCTCGCCATTGATGCTCAAGCGGCCGCTGCTGGGCAGGAGCAGTCCAGCCAAGAGGCGCAGCACCGTGGACTTGCCCGCGCCTGATGGGCCCACCACCACGAGCTGTTCGCCGGGTTCGATGCTCAGATTGACCCCATTGAGAATGGTGCGGCTGCCCCAGCGCACGCTCAAGTCGTGCATTTCTGCGATGGGAGTGGGGCTCTGCGCGGTAGGAGGCGCGGCGGTGGCCAGGGGTCTTGGGGCAAGTGCATCCATCTTGACGCCTTTGCCTAGGGCGATTCCGTTTGCCTCGGCCAACCCTCCCTAAAGTTGACCCAATTGCGACAGGGGTCTTCCCCCACCGTTGCCCCGAAGAATCAAGCGCCAAAAAGATTTCCGCCAGCGCGATTTGATGAGTCGCTCCCGGCGGGCAGTGCGCTGGTTGCAACCGGGGTTGGTGGTGAAGCGTTGGGTGCTGACATCTGGTTTGGGGCTGTTGATGGCCCTGTTGGGAGCGGCGGTCTGGGCTGACCTCCAGCCCATCTATTGGATGCTCAGCACCATCAAGTGGTTGCTCCAGCAAGTCACCCAGGTTTTGCCTCGAGGGGTCACTGGCCCCCTGGTGCTGGTGGCGGGGGCGGCCCTGGTCCTGTGGGGGCAAAGTCGCAGTTTTGGCTCGATTCAGCAGGCCCTGGCCCCCGATAAAGGCACCCTGCTAGTGGATGCCCTGGCCGCCCAAGGCCGGTTGAATCGGGGTCCCAACATTGTGGCCATCGGCGGCGGCACCGGGCTCTCGACCCTGCTCAGTGGCCTCAAGCGCTACAGCAGCAACATCACCGCGATCGTCACCGTGGCCGATGACGGCGGAAGTAGCGGGGTGCTGCGCCGGGAGCTGGGGGTCCAACCCCCGGGCGATATCCGCAATTGCTTGGCGGCCCTCTCTAGGGAAGAGCCACTGCTCACTCGGCTGTTCCAATACCGCTTTCGGGCCGGCAGCGGCCTCGAGGGCCATAGCTTCGGCAACCTGTTTCTCTCCGCCCTGACGGCGATCACCGGCAGCCTGGAATCGGCGATTACGGCCAGCAGTCGGGTGCTGGCGGTGCAGGGCCAGGTGGTGCCGGCCACCAACGCCGATGTGCGCCTGTGGGCGGAGCTTGAAAACGGAGAGCGGCTGGAAGGCGAATCCAAAATCGGCAAAGCCACCAGCCCCATCGTGCGCTTGGGCTGCACGCCTGAGCGCCCGCCGGCCTTGCCCAGGGCCCTCGAGGCCATTGCCAATGCGGATTTGATTCTGTTAGGCCCCGGCAGCCTGTACACCTCGCTGCTCCCCAACTTGCTTGTACCGGAATTGGTTACGGCGATTCGGCGTAGCAAGGCGCCCCGCCTCTACATCTGCAACCTGATGACCCAGCCAGGCGAAACCGATGGCCTGGATGTGGCCGGCCACCTACGGGCCATTGAGGCCCAATTGGCCAGCTTGGGGATCGATCAACGTCTGTTTACAGCGGTTTTGGCCCAGGAGGATCTGGGCCCTTCCCCCCTGCTGAACGTCTATCGCCAGCACGGGGCCGAACCGGTCACCTGTGATGCACGCCACCTGCGGAAGCAGGG
>CAMDSS010000191.1 GCA_945907085.1 Cyanobium sp. NIES-981
AGGTCGATCTCGGTGCCGGAATCCTTGAGGTCGAAGCGCTGGCCCACATCCCGGCGCACTTGATCCAGGGTGTTCACCAATTCCTGGCGATCGAAATCGCTCACCACATCGAAGGAATAGGTGTCGGCCATGGCACACGCGAACGGGATTGGGGCCACCCTAGAAAAGGATCCTCAAAACTCCCACCCTGATGAGCCAAGCCGCCACCCTTGCCCCCTATGCCTGGTCCTTGGTGCTTGCCGGCGCCGTGGTGGTGCTGAGTGTGGTGCCCCTGGGAGCGGGACGCTCCAAAGCCGACTTCACCATGGCTGACATGGCCGCCCCGCGGGCCATGTTTGATCGCCTTCCGGCCTGGGGGAAGCGGGCCAGCTGGGCCCACCAGAACAGCTTTGAAGCGTTCACCTTGCATGCACCGGCCTGCCTGCTCTGCCTGATTGCAGGGCCCACGGCACCGGTCGCCATCGCCGCCGCCTGGCTGCATCCGCTCCTGCGGCTCGTGTATGTGGGCGCCTACGTGGGCAATGTGCCCCCGCTCCGCGGCATGAGCTGGGCGGCCGGCCTGCTGTGTTCGGGGCTGCTCTACGTGGAAGGGCTCAAGGCTGTTCTGGCCCCATGAGCTAGTCGCCTGAACTGGCCACTCAGTCAAAGAACATCAAGGTGACCACCTTGCCCATATCCTCGGCCAGCCGGCAGCTGGCCAGGAGGGTTTCGCTGTCGTGGAAAGCGAAGCAAATCAACTGGTCACAGCGGGTAATGATCTCTTGGTTGCAGAGGCTGCTGGCCATCGGCAAGGGCAGTTCATCGTGCTCGGGCTTTTCCACCAGATGCAGCACCCGCTCCAGCAGCTCGCGGGATTCACCCGGCTGATGGTCCAGGCTCTGGGGCAGCAAGACGGTGAGACGGCTGGAATCAATGTCCAACACGCTGCGAATCACCGCAGCATTGACCCCCTGGGCCCCGGAGGTGATCAGGTTGTGGCCTTCCTGGGCCAGGGAGCGGGCCACCAATTCGACCAGGTGGACAGCCACCACAGGCAGGTGGCGACTGCCAAGGATGGCGATGCGCCGCTTGCCCCTGTCTTGGAGCATGGCCAATTCTTGGGCCAGGGTATCGATCCGATCGATCGCTGGAAAATCAAGGGATCGAGTCACCGACAGCCCGCAGCCTGTCTAGTGAAATTAGCAGCGTTACCCAGCGATCGCGGGCAGCTGCAGCCGGGTGAGCAGGGGGCTGAAATCGCAATGCTCTTCCACCAGCCGGACGGCATAGGTGGCCTTCACCGCCTCGTGGAGGCGCACATGGCCAAAAGCCTTCTCAATCACTTCGACCGTGGTCAGGGTGTCGTGCTCCACCTTGAGCAGCGGAACCTCCAATTCTTCGGCCCGGTTGAGCAGTTGGGTTAGCGGATCTCCCGCCCCCGTGAGGATCAGGCACTGGGTAGACGCCTCCAGGGCGGCCAGCTGGATATCGGTGCGATCGGCACCGGTGACCACGGCCATATTGCGGCGGCGGCGGAAAAACTCCATGGCCGAATTGACGTTCATCGCGCCAATCGAGAGGGTTTCCACCAGCAGATCGAGCCGATCTCTGCAGCAGAGCACCTGGGCATCGAGCCGCCGGGCCAACTCCTCCACCGTGACGCTGCGCAGCAGGGGGCTGCGGGGCATCACTCCCAAGACCGCTAGCCCTAAGCGCTCGATGGCGGGCACCACCTCCGCGCGGAGCAGCGGCACCTCCTCTGGGGTCACCGCATTCAGCACCACCCCGGCCAAGCGGTGGCCGAGCTGGGCCTTGGCCGCGAGCAGCGAATCAATGCTGCAACTGTCGTTCCAAGGATGGACAAGCACCACCGGGGCATCGAGACCCTCGGCCAGCTGAACAAGGCTCAATCCATACAGAAGACCCTCGTGGAGACTGCCGGCCGCCTCGAGCAACGCCACCCCTTCGGGGGCCGCCGCCAGCTGCTCACGCAAGGCCTCAAAGCCAGGCCCTGGCCCCACATCAGACGCCAGCAAGCGGGCGTGGGCCGTTTCAGGTGCGAGCACCTGCAGGGAAGGAATCAACTGGCTATCGGCCAGGCCCAGGGTCTGACCAACGAAGCGCACATCGGCATCAATCACGGCCCCGCCGCTAGCGCCAGGAGGGTCAGCGGGGTTCTGCAGGGTTGTGGCCAAAGGTTTGCCAAACAAGACCTTGACGCCCTGCCGGCCCAAAAGACGGGCCAAACCCAAGACCACGGCCGACTTACCGCTGAAGGGCTCGCAGGATCCAATCAGCAAGGTAGAAGCCATGAATCAACCGTGCCAAGGACCCTTGGCCATCCAATTTAGGCCTCGCCAGCCATGGACTGGCCTAACAGCAACCACCGCCAAAACGCCTGGGGAAGGTCATCGCCCTCGCTTTGAACCAGCCAGAGCACCAACTGGTGGGACGGCAGGGAAAAGCGATAAACCAACTCCGGCAGCGCGGGGAACAGCAACTGGCAGCGAAGCATCTCCAGGGGGGCCGATTCCCCCTGCCACTCCAGGCGATAGGGGTGGGTCCTGCCGCCCTCGAGCTGGCGGGCTCCCTGCCAAGACCCCTGGGCCAAAGAGCCCAGGGCCTGGAGCAGGTCGCTTTGCTGGGCCATCCCGCCGCAATAGGGGGCAAACAGGGGCACCAGGGGAGCCATGTCTGCCGGAGCCCTATCAAAAGCGGTGCTACCCAGGGGGGATAAACCCGTCACAACCTTCGAATCGGGAGGCCTGATCCATGCTGACGTCTTGGCCGAGGTTTGCCATCACCAGCCATGACCGCGCTTACCCAACCACCAGGGGCCTTCAAGGTAGCCATACCAGAGCCGATCACCGTAGCCATCACCGGAGCCAGTGGAGCCCTGGGGCAAGCCCTGCTCCAGGCCTGGCATCGCCGCGGCGCCCAGCTGATTGCCATCTCCAGCCGGGATCAGCCGTTGATCCTGCGCGACCCAGATGGCGGGACCATTCCCCTGCGCCAGGTGCGCTGGCAGACGGGCCAGGAGGCCGCCCTCGCCGCTGAACTGGCTGGGGTGGATGTGTTGGTGCTCAACCATGGCATCAATTCCCACCAGAACCGCAGCCAGGAGGCCACCGCCATGGCCCTCGAGGTGAATGCCCTGAGCAGCTGGAGGCTGGCGGAATTGTTTGCCCAGCAGGCGGCCGGGCGCCCGGGGCAAGCGGCTCCAGAACTGTGGTTCAACACCTCAGAGGCGGAAATCCAACCGGCCGTCAGTCCGCTGTACGAAATCAGCAAACGGTTGCTGGGCCAACTCATCAGCCTGCGCTCCCTGGATTGGGCCTCCGGGGGGCGGCCGATTCGGGTGCGGCGGCTGGTGCTGGGCCCCTTCCGCTCAGAGCTCAATCCCATCGGCTTGATGGGGGCCGAGTTTGTGGCCAACCAGGTGCTCACCCAGGCCCATTGGGGCTGCAACCTGATCATCGTGACCCCAAACCCGCTGACCTATGTGCTGATGCCCCTCACCACCCTGGGCCGCTGGCTGTACTACTCCTTCACCAGCAAGGGCTGAGGGGCTTAAAAATCGCGAGGGTTAAAAATCCCGGAGTTCAAAAATCCCGATCGCTCAGGATTTCACAGCCATCGCTGGTCACGGCGATGGTGTGTTCCCACTGGGCCGACAGGGTGCCGTCGGTAGTGACCACGGTCCAGCGATCCTTGAGGGTGCGGCAGGCCTTACTGCCGGCGTTGAGGATCGGTTCCACCGCCAGGGTCATCCCGGCCCGCAGGGTCATGTTGGGCAGATCCCGGGTTCGGAAGTTGAACACGGAGGGTTCTTCGTGCAGGTTCCGGCCCACCCCATGGCCCGTGTAGTCCTCCACCACGGCATAGCCATGGGCCTCCACGTGGTCTTGAACAGCGCCGGCAATATCGAGCAAGGTGTTGCCAGCCTTGATTTTCGCGAGGCCCTTCATCAGGGATTCCTGGGCCACCCGGGTGAGTCGCTGGGCGTCTTCCGTAGCCCCTTCCCCAACGCAGAGGCTGACGCAGCTATCGCCGTGGTAGCCATCGAAATAGGCCCCGGTATCCACCTTCAACAGGTCGCCGGCATGGATCACCCGCTTGCTGCTGGGGATGCCATGGACGACTTCGTCATTAATGCTGGCGCAAATGCTGGCCGGGAATCCGTGATAGCCCTTGAAGCTGGGGGTGGCGCCCATCTCGCGGATGCGCTTTTCGGCGTGGCGATCGAGGTCGCCGGTGGTCATGCCAGGGGCCGCCAACTCCATGATTTCCCGCAGCACGGTGGCCACAATGCGGCTGGCTTTGCGCATCGTTTCCAGCTCACGGGCTGATTTGATCTCTACGCCCCTACGGCCTTTCTGGATCCTGGGACCGGTTTCGATCACCACAGAACTGCCGCCCTGGGGCTTAGCCCCTTTGGTGCTGGCCAGGAGGTCGGCGAAAAGATTCATGCAAACGCCAGGGCA
>CAMDSS010000192.1 GCA_945907085.1 Cyanobium sp. NIES-981
CGCTGCTTGGCTTGGTGCAGGAGCTGCATGTCATCGGTGCTGCCAAGGCGACGGCGGAGGTGGGCGGTGAGGGCGTTCTGGGAGGTACTCATGGCCCAGACATGCAGATGGTGCACCTCCACCACCCCAGGCAAACCGTTCAAAGCCAGGCTGACCTCCTCGAGGTCCAACCCCGGCGGCACCGCATCGAGAGCCACGATCAGGGCCTCGCGCAGGAGTCGCCAGCCGCTCCAGGCCACGGCTAGGCCCACGGCCATGGCCGTCATGCCATCGAGCCGGTTCCAGCCCGTGAGCCAAACCACCAGGGCACTCAGCAACACAGCGGCCGAAACCGCCGCGTCGGTGAGCAGGTGCACCACCGCAGCGCGGCGGTTGAGGTCATGCTGGTGGGGGTCGCCAAACAGGCGAGCAGACAGCAGGTTGACGCCAACGCCAGCCGCCGCCGCCAGGGCCACCGGTGCGCTCTGGAGGACCACCGGTTCGAGCAGGCGCTGCAGACCTTCAGCAAACACCACACTGGCCGCCATCAAGATCAGAACGGCATTCAGCAACGAGGCCAGCTGGGTACTGCGGCCAAAGCCATAGGTGAAGTGCTGATTGGGCGGGCGACTGCTGAGCCTTTCGGCCCCCCAACCCAGTAGGAGGCCTGCCACATCGCCCAGGTTATGAACCGCATCTCCGACTAATGCCATCGACCCGAAGCCAAGGCCGATCACAAGCTGGAGCCCAGAGAGGCCGCTATTGAGAACCACACTCCAGCGGAAGGCCCCAGCCGAACCCAGGGAATGGACATGCTGAACCGGATGGGGCAACCGTTGGATCCGGACGGCGGGGTGGCAGAGCTGGCCGCCGCTGGGATGGTGATGGGCTCCCATGGACGTTGGCAGCAACAGGCAGCTAGGGGGCTAGGCGACGGGACCGACGCCTGCAAGGGAACGGGCATTCCCGAGGCGAGCGCTGGTCCTTAACCAACCATGGGAAGTCTGGCCAAGCTTGGCAATTCCGTCCAAGCTTGGCAATTCCGTCCAACTTTGGCAATTCCGTCCAATGGTTGCAAATCTGGCCGGCCATGCCAAGCAGGCAGCGGTCTGGATCGCCGTCTTGGCTTCAATCCAAAAAATCTGCCTTGGCGAAGCCATGGGCAGGCGCGCAAGGGGCGCTAGGCATCAGCCAGCCCGTCGTGGACTCGGAGCCCGGAACAGCAGGACCAGCGGGATGGCCGCCAGAAACAGGATCGCCAGCCAGTGGAAGATGTCGGCATAGGCCAGGAGGGACGCCTGTAGGTCCACCTGGCGATCCACCAGTTCCAGGGCCCGACGATGGGCTAGGTGGGGGTCGGCGCCACGGGCGTGCAGCATTCGCTCCAACTCCAGTAAACGCAGGCGCAACGGCAAAGAGAGGGACCCGAGTGATTCGCTCAGGTAGGCGCGGTGGTAATCGCGGCCATGGGAAAGGAGGGAGGTCAGCAGGGCAATGCCGAAGCTGCCTCCGAGTTGGCGGGTGAGGTTATAAAAAGCACTGCCGCCATTGATCTCCTCGGGGGACAAATCACCCAGGGCCGCCAGGCTCAACGGCAGGAACATCAAGACCGTACCAATCCCACGAAAGATCAACGGCCAAAACAGGGCTTCTTCGCCCGTATTGGGATTGATCCCGGCCAGGGCAAACATCACCAAGGAGGTGCAAATACTGCCAGCAGCGATAACGCGCCGGGGATCGAGTTGCTGCACTTTTTTGCTCAACACGAGCATGGTGGCACCGGAGGCCAGGGCCCCGGGAAGCATGAGTAAACCGGTTTGGATCGCCGTGAAGTGCAGTACACCCTGGGCAAAGATCGGGATCAGAAAAACCGTGCCATAGAGGCCAATCCCCACGATCATCGAGAGAATGCTGCCGGCCGCCAAGCTGCGGTGACGAAGCACCCTGAGCTGCACGGCAGGGGTTGGGTGGCGTAGCTCCCACCAAATAAATGCGGGACAACTGAACAGGGCTGTGATCGTGAGGGCGACAATGCCGCGATCCTCAAACCAGGCGTATTGCTGACCCTGTTCCAACACAATCTGCAGCGAACCTAGCCCCAGAATCAGCAGAAGAATGCCTAGCCAGTCGACCGAGGCCAGGGAGGGAAGGGGCTTCTTTTGATCGGGCGGCAGGGCCCTTAGGGCCATCATCACGGCAAAGATGCCGAAGGGCAGGTTGATCAAAAAGATCCAGCGCCAACTCAAAAGATCCGTGAGATAGCCCCCGACGGTGGGCCCCAAGGCGGGTCCCGAGATAATGCCCAGACCAAACACCGCCTGGGCAAAACCCTGACGATCCTTCGGGATCGTTTCAAAGAGAATGGCCTGGGATTTGGCCAACAGACCACCGCCCAACAGCCCCTGGATGATCCGACCGGTGACCAGCAGGGGCAAGTTGGGTGCCAGGCCACAGAGCACCGAAGCCAGCGTGAATCCCGCTAAGGAAAAAACAAAATAGCCGCGGCGGCCAAAACCATTGCCCAGCCAGGCGGTGAGCGGCAGGATCACCACATTGGCCATGGCATAGCCGGTGACGACCCAGCCCACCTCCGCCAGGGTGGCTCCCAAATGGGACTGGATACTGGTCAGTGCCACGTTGACGATGCTCGTATCGAGCACCTCAAGGAAGCCGCCAAGGGACGCGGTAAAAATGATGGCCCAGTGGGCCGGCGTCAGGGGCGTGCGAGCTGGAGCTAGGGCAGCAGGGGACGGGCCCACCTCAGGTGTGCACCGAGGTCACCACCGAGAGGCCCGGCTTGAGCCGGGACTTCCAGGCGCCCAGGCTGCTGGGATCGAAATCGATGCGCACGGTCACCCGTTGCACCACCTTGGTGAAATTGCCGGTGGCGTTATCGGGGGGGGCAGGGCAAAGCGGGCGCCTGAAGCTGGCGAGAGGCTGGTGACGTGGCCATGGAAGACCACACCCGGCACGCCATCGAGCTGCAGGTCTGCCCGATTGCCCATGCGCATGGGGCTGACCTGGGTTTCCTTGACATTGGCCTCCACCCAAACATCCCGGCCCACCAAGATCAGCAAACCTTGGCTGGGCTGGACGCCCTGGCCCGCTTCCACCTGGCGTTGGCCGACCACGGCGGCGGCGGCAGCCCGCACGGTGGTGTAACTGAGCTGGAGCTTGGCGGTAGCCAGGGCCGCCTGGGCCTGGAGCACCCCCGCGCGGGCAGCGGCCGCCTTGCTGGCATCGACCTGGATGCGGGCCTGTCGGGAGCGGGCCGTGGCCTGGCTGCCCCTGCTGTGGCTCAGCCGGCCCAGGGACTGCTGATATTGACTTTCGGCTAGGTCGACTTGCTGCTGGGTGGCGGCGCCTTGGCGGTGCAGGCTTTGGTAACGCTTGAGATCGGCGGCGGTGCGCACCACCTCGGCGCGGGCATCAAGCTGGTCGCCGCGGGCCTGGGATTCGCCGGCACTGGCATCACTGCGGTCGGCGCCGACCGTGACTTGGGCAGCATCGGCCTGGCTGAAGGCACTTATCAGGTCCGCTTCGGCCCGCAGCACCTGCATGCGCTGGTCGCCAGAATCGAGCAGTACCAGGGGTTGGCCAGGCTGCACCGGGTCGTGGGCATCCACCAGCACCTTGTCGACGGTGCCAGGAATACGGCTGGACACTTGATAGAGATGGGACTGGAGCTGGGCGTCATCGGTCTGCTCAATCCCCCAGTTGGCGCCGACCCAGATGGCGCCAGCCCCGGCCAGGACAACCGCCAGCGCCATACCGATCTTGCGTTTGGTCACACAGCGCTGCATATCAGTGGTTCCAACGTCGCAAGCTGTGCCCCCAGCGAAAGGGCGGTTGGCGGGCGGCAGGGTTCGCCAACCAACCCGGTTCGGCCGCCGCGATGGTGGCACCGGGGGCCCGATCAGGGCCATTCATGGCCTCAATCAAGCTCCCCAAAGCCAACGTCAAGCTGCCCCAGCTAGGACCAAGCAGGCCTGGGCCAAAGGTCCAACGGTCTAACTGTCTAACGGTCTAAAGATGGGGGTTGCGATGGGTCTGGCCAGGCTTTGGCGGCTCAACATCAGGGTTCCGGCCCGGCGGGCCCTGCGGTTCCCTCTCCACCTCTGGCCCTCGCAAGGGGGCCCGGTGCGGCGCAGGCCTCCACCGCCGGCAAGGGATGGTCCCCAAGGGGAAGCCGCCATGGCGGCTATCGGCACCAAGCCCCTCGAGCAAGTCTTAGCCGAGCTGGAAAGCGGCGGGGCGGGCCTCAGCGAGCAGGAGGCAGACCGGCGCAGGCGCCTTTACGGGCCCAATGACATTCCCAGGCAAGGCACACCGAGCTGGCCGGCGCAGTTGCTTGCCAGTGGGGGCAATCCGCTGGTGCTGCTGTTAGGGGCCCTAGCAGCCCTTTCCCTGGTCAGCGGCGAAGCGGAATCGGCCCTGATCATCCTGACGATTGTGATCTTCAGCGTGATCCTGCGCTTTTCGC
>CAMDSS010000193.1 GCA_945907085.1 Cyanobium sp. NIES-981
CGCAGCAGCTTCAGCAAGCCATAGCCATCGCAGCGGGGCATCATCACGTCGGTGATCACCACATCTGGCAACAGCTCCTGGGCCTGGATCCAGCCCTCTTCCCCGTCGCCTGCCGTGGTCACCTGGAAGCCTTCGTCTTCGAGGTAAGCCTTCACCGCCGTACGCAGGCCGGGCTCATCGTCGACCAACAAAATCCGGGCCGGCAGCTGGGGCTCGCTGGGCAGCTCAGCCAGCTGTTGAGACAGCTGGTCAGGCAGCGGCTCTGCAGCCGGATCTAGGGCGAGATCGGCGGGGGAATCTGGGTTCATGGCAGCCAGTGTGAACGCTGTTAGCGGGGGCGTCCAGGCAGGATTTGCTCGGATTCCCGAAGGGCTCCGCTGTAGCCCAATTGCCGGGCCACCGGGCCCAGGGTGGCGGGATCCTTCCCCGCCTGCTTGGGAAAACAGGTAGCCCACCAAACCAGGTGATTGAGGCGGTTGCCGGGGTGGATCGCCCCCCCGGGATTGAGCTCGCGCACGATCAGGTTGGAGCCATTGCTGGTGACCCGCATCGGGGCTTCCGGACTGCAGCGGATCGTTTCGCTGATCACGGACATGTCATTGGGCAACTCGTCCCAAACCTTGATCTGCACCAGGCCGGGGGTTTTGACATCGGCCTTGACGGCATACACCCCGATCAGATGGGTGCCATAGGCCACGGGCCGCTGCCAGATCACCATCAGATCCTCCGGGCGTGCCTCGGCCGGATCTGACTTGGTCTGGCTGCCAGCCCAGGCTGGCTGAAGCAAACCGGCCAGCACCAGGAGCCCCATCAGGGGCTTACGCAGAAGGGTTCGCGGGATTGTCAGCATGGAGCCATGCTCGCCTACCTCGACCACCACGCCACCACCCCCTGCGATCCAGCGGTGGTGGACGCCATGGCGCCCTGGTGGACCGAGCAGTTCGCCAACCCCGCCAGCCGCCTGTATCGGCCAGCCCTGGAGGCGGCGGCCGCCGTGGCGATGGCCCAGGGCCAGGTGGCCCGGGCCCTGGGGGCCAGCCCCGAGAGCGTGATCTTCACCAGTGGGGCCACCGAAGCCAACAACCTGGCCCTAAAGGGGGTGTGCGAAGCCGCTCTCCTGGCGGGGACAGGTCCATCCCAAGCCCCGCCCCGGCGGCGCTTGGTGAGCCTGGTGAGTGAGCACCGGGCGGTGCTGGATCCCCTGGCCTACTTGGAGCGCCATGGCTTTCCGCTCACCCTGCTGCCGATCGGCCCCCAGGGCCAGGTGAACCTGGAGCCGCTCGAACAGGCCCTTGGCCCCGACGTGCTGCTGCTCTCGGTGATGGCCGCCAACAACGAGATCGGCGTTATGGCTCCCTTGCAGGCCATCGCCGCCCTGTGCAAGGCCCAGGGGGTGCTGCTCCACTGCGACGCCGCCCAGGCGGCAGGCCATATCCCCCTCTCGATGGCCGATCTGGAAATCGATCTGCTCAGCATCAGCGGCCACAAGCTCTATGGCCCCAAGGGCATCGGTGCCCTGCTGGTGCGCCCTGGCGTGCCCCTAGCCCCCCAACTCCATGGCGGCAACCAACAGGACGGCCTGCGGGCCGGCACCCTGCCCGTGCCCCTGGTGGTGGGCCTCGGGGCTGCCGTGGAGCACGCCATGGCCGACCGCGAGGTCCGAGCACAGCGGCTGGGGGCCCTCCGCGACCAGCTCTGGGCAGGCCTCGCGGCCCTGGGCGGCATACAACGCAATGGCGACCCCCAAGCCTGCCTGCCCCACAACCTCAACATCACGGTGGCCGGGGTCGATGGCACCCAGCTGCATCAACGGCTGCGGCGTCACATGGCGGTGAGCAGCGGCTCGGCCTGCAGCCAGGGCAGCCCATCCCCGGTGCTGGCTGCCCTCGGACGCACCCGGCAAGAGGCCGCCGCATCGATTCGCTTTGGCCTGGGGCGGACCACCAGCGCCGCCGAGATCGCCCTGGCGATTGCCACGGTGCGCGAGGCCATCCACGGGCTGAGGGCCTAGGACTCCCGACGCCTGGCCACCCGCCACTTGGCACTGCGGCTCCGGGGGTTGGCCGCTTCTTCTGCTTCCGATGCCACCAGGGGTTTACGGGTCACCCGCTGCAGGCGCTCGTCGGAGCCAAAGGCCGTTTTGACACGCCGATCCTCCAGGGAATGGAAGCTGATCACCCCAAACAACCCCCCAGGCACCAGCCAATCGGGGGCCCGCTGCAGCAGCTGGTCGAGCACCCCGAGTTCGTTGTTGACCGCAATACGCAGGGCTTGGAAGCTGCGGGTGGCGGGATGGATGCGGCCGCGCCGGGCCTTGGGGGGATAGCAACCGGCCACCACGTAGGCCAATTCCGCCGTTCCCTTGCCCGGGCCACCCCAGGGGCCCAGCTCCTTGACCTTGCGGGCAATCCGCCGCGACAGCCGCTCCTCGCCGTAGGCATAAATCAGATCGGCCAGTTCGGATTCCTCCAGCCGGGTAATCAGCTCGGCGGCCGTTTCACCGCGCTCGGGGTTCATCCGCATATCGAGGGGCCCATCAGCTCGGAAACTGAAACCCCGCTCGGCCCCATCCAACTGGGGGCTACTTACCCCCAAATCAGCCATCACGGCCACCACTGGGGGCAGGCCAGAACTTGGGGGGGTGTAGTCGGCGAAATTGCTGGCCACAACCGTGGCCCGATCGCCAAAGGGGGCCAGCCGCTCGGCCGCCGCCCGCCGGGCCGCGGGATCTTGATCGAGGCCGATCAACCGCAAACCAGGGTGGGCCTCGAGCAGCAAAGCGCTGTGGCCGCCGCCGCCCAGGGTGCAATCCAGCAACACCCCTTCGCCGTCAGGTTGCAGCGCCAGCAGGCCTGAAAGCTCAGTGAAAGAGGCGAGCACCTGCTCCGCCAACACCGGCACATGGTTGAAAACGGTCTCTGCCATGGGTTCCTTCCTAAGATCCCGACATTGCTTTGCAGATCACGGCCCCATGACGCAGCTGGAGACGCGCACGGAGCCGATGCTGATCAACTTTGGTCCGCACCACCCCTCGATGCATGGGGCCCTGCGGTTGGTGGTGACCCTGGACGGCGAAGACGTGGTGGATTGCGAGCCCGTAATCGGCTACCTCCACCGCGGCATGGAGAAGATCGCCGAAAACCGCACGAACATCATGTTCGTGCCCTACGTGAGCCGCATGGACTACGTGGCAGGCATGTTTTACGAGGCCATCGTGGTGAATGCGCCGGAGCGGCTGGCCAACGTACCGGTGCCCAAGCGGGCCAGCTACATCCGGGTGTTGATGCTGGAGCTCAATCGCATCGCCAACCACCTGCTCTGGCTTGGACCCTTCCTGGCGGACGTGGGCGCCCAGACCCCCTTCTTTTACATTTTCCGTGAGCGGGAAATGATCTACGACCTGTGGGAATCTGCCACGGGTCAGCGGATGGTGAACAACAACTACTTCCGCATTGGCGGTGTGGCCGCGGATCTGCCCTACGGCTGGCTGGAAAAGTGCCTGGATTTCTGTGATTGGTTTGGCCCCAAGATCGATGAATACGAAAAGCTGATTACCGACAACCCCATCTTCCGCAAGCGGGTTGAAGGATTGGGAACCATCACCAAGGAGCAGGCGATCAACTGGAGCCTGTCCGGGCCCATGCTGCGGGCATCGGGCGTGCCCTGGGACCTACGCAAAATTGACCACTACGAGTGCTACGACGACTTCGATTGGGCCGTGGCCTGGGAGACGGGCGGTGATTGCTTCGCCCGCTATCGGGTGCGGGTGCAGGAGATGCGTGAATCCCTGAAGATCGTGCGCCAGGCCTGCCAAATGATTCCCGGCGGCCCCACCGAAAACCTGGAGGCCCATCGCATGGCCGAAGGTAAAAGCAGCGATTGGTTTGGCTTCGATTACCAATACGTGGCCAAGAAAGTGGCCCCCACCTTCAAAATTCCCTCCGGCGAGCTCTACACCCGCCTCGAATCGGGCAAAGGAGAAGTCGGGGTGTTCATCCAGGGCAACGACGACGTGACCCCCTGGCGCTTCAAGATCCGCGCTGCCGATTCCAACAACCTGCAGATCCTGCCCCACATCCTCAAGGGCAACAAAGTGGCAGACATCATGGCAATCCTCGGCTCGATCGACGTGATCATGGGCTCGGTGGACCGCTAAGTCGGTCGATCCCTGAGCCGTTAGACCCCTGAGACGTTTTCTCCCCAGGGTCCAGCAAGCCGGCTTCCTGCTGCCAGCCACCCTGACGGGCTATCTCTGGCTGAAGGGCTGGCAACCCCACCTGCCAGGGCTGGGTTGCCCCCTGCGAGCCCTCACCGGGATCCCCTGCCCCACCTGCTTCCTCACCCGCTCCACGGCCGCTGCGCTCCGGGGCGAGCTGGGGGAATCCCTGGCGCTGCATGCCTTTGGACCGGTGCTGGCCCTTGGCCTGATCCTGTGGTCGGTG
>CAMDSS010000194.1 GCA_945907085.1 Cyanobium sp. NIES-981
CAATTCGACTGGCCCCGGGAGGCCGAAGATCCCCGCGAACTCTCGGAAATCCCCGAGATCCGCCTGTGGTCGTTGCGGGCTGACGCTGCCTACCCCTGGCTGCCCCTGGTGTTGGAGCGCTCGAGCGGCCAACTCACCCGCCATGTGGCGATGCTGCTGCCCCATAGCTTTAGCCGCACCGAAGGGATTCGCTTCGCTGGCGAATCCCTGGAGCTCTGGATCACCCATCGACTCTTCGTGCTCGATGGCTGGGCCCAGGGTCATGGATTGAGCTGCCGCCAAGGGTTGGGCCAAATGGCAGCGGTGCTGGGCTTTGAGCTCGATGCCAACTTCTGGGAGCACGCCTGAACTGGCACCTGGATCATGGATTCAGGCCAGGGCCGTGGCTCCATGCAGCACCTCGAGGAGCAGCCCTAAGGCCCGCCGGCCACTATCGAGGGCCAGCAGCAGGGTGATCGCCCGCAGCATCCACACCAGCCAATGCTCGGGAACGCGATTCAGGCGGGATGCCGACCAATGGGCTGCCACCGCCGCACTGCATCCCAAGGTGAGCCCCATCGGCAGGAGCGCTCGGCCATCCTGCAAAAACGTGATGGTGGCGGCAGAGGCAGCGGTGAGCACGCCAAGCATGCTCAGCCGAATGGCAAGGCGCACCGGTAACCCCAGGAGCCGCACCATCAAAGGGACCATGACCAACCCCCCGCCCACCCCGAGGAATCCACCGAGCATGCCGGCCGCCGATCCCACCCCCACCAGGCCGGCCAAGGGCAGGGATGGGCTGGGCTCAGGGGCCTCGAGTGGCTTGGGGCGAATCGTGATCGCCAGAGCCCCGTACATCGCGGCTTGAAGGCTGAGCAGTTGCCAGCCCGCCAAACCGAAGCCCAGATGGCTAAACACCAGGGCCCCAAACCCTGCCCCTAGGGCAATGGCCAACCCGGCCCGCCAGGGAATCGAGCGGGACTGCAGGTGGGCCAGCGTGCCCCCGAGCCCCGTGGGGACAATCGCCAAGGTGCTGGTGGCCAGGGCATGGTGGGGGTCCAGGCCCACCAGCAGTAGCAAGGGGGAAAAGACCAGGCCTCCGCCGATGCCCAGGACCCCTGAAAGCAAGCCCGTCAGAAGCCCCAGGGGCACAAGCGACAGCAAGCTCCACGTCATCGGGGCAATCTGGGGCAATGGCTGAAACCACAGCATCTCCCACCCAGGCACCGCGCTGGGTGGCCACCACCGAGCTGGATGGGGCTTGGCAGATGGCCATCGATAGCTGGCTGCTCGACCAGGGCCGGCCAGCCTTTCGCCTCTATCGCTGGCGGCGCCCCACCCTGTCGCTGGGGTTTCACCAGCGCCAACTCGATCCCCACTGGTCCGATTTGGTGAACCAGGGGGTGATCGATCTCGTACGTCGACCCAGTGGGGGTCGCGCCGTTTTGCATGCCGGAGAACTCACCTACGCCCTGGTCTGGCCCAGCCCCCCTCGATCGCGGCGGGAGGCCTACCGGCTCAGCTGCGTTTGGCTGCAGCTGGCCTTTGAAACCCTTTGCCTACCCCTGGTCTTTGGCGATCAAGCGGCCAACCTGCAGCAGAGCAACTGCTTTGCCCTCAGCACAGCCGCTGACTTGGTGCATCCGGGAGGGGGCAAGCGGATCGGCAGTGCCCAACTCTGGCGCCGGGGCCAGCTGTTGCAGCACGGCTCGATCCTGCTGGATCCACCACAGGCGCTTTGGCAACAGGTTTTTGGCCAGGAACCGCCCCCCTTGCCAGAGCTGCCAGTGGGCCCAGCCCAATTGGAGCAGTGCCTCCTTGATGCTGCTGGCCAAGCCCTGCCTGAAGCCCTGCGGGGAGGCCTGATTGACGCCAGCCCTCTCCAGGCCCATGAACTCGGCCAGATTGCTGGCCGAATGCCAGCCCATCAGCTGGGATCGATCCCGGCAACGTCCCCCGTGGCCACCATCGTGCGCACCACCTGAGGCAAACCCAGGCCCAGGGGATAGGTGTTCTGGCGTCTGGCCATCTCCATCAAGGGCGTTGGCAGCTTCAGGCCCAACTTCGCCAAAACCACGGCTCCGAGCTCGGGTCGCTCCAGGGTGCCGCAGGGCAGACCAGCGGCACTCAGCACCAGGAGCCGGGTCGCCTTGCTCTCTTCGAGTTGCTGCACGGCCTGCCAGAGGGGTGCGTTCTCAGAGATCGACACCAGGCTGGACAGGGGCTTGAGATGGTCACCGATGCGATCGGTGTCCCAGCGCTGGACGGGCAGTTGTTGCAGGGGTTCATCGTCGATGACCCCCTTCCAGCGGCCTTGGTCACAGACCAAAAGCCAGTCACCCTGGCCCAGTTCCTTGGCTTCGCCGATGCGCAACTGGCTGAGTTGGCGCAGGGAGTCTTTGACATCGAGCACCCGATAGCGGCGACCAGCGGCCTCACGTACCCGCAACTCCTTCAGGATGGTTTGCAAGGTGAGCAACTGGTACTGGTTGCGGGCGGCCCCAAGGCCAAACCAGCCCAGCAAAATCAACCAGGCCCCACTGAGTCCGGCACCGCGGACCAACAGGAGGGTGCCGAGCCCCATGGCCAGGAGGGCCAGAACCCGGCCACAGGCATTGGCCACTTCAATGCCACGGCGCTGGCTGCCACTCACTTGCCAGACAAGGGCTTTAACAATCAGGCCGCCATCGAGGGGCAGACCTGGCAACAAATTGAACAATCCCAACACCAGGTTGAGGCTGCCCAGCTGGGCGACCATGTCGCCTAAAACCGGGGCAATGTGGGCGGCATTGTGGACATTGGCCATCAAGGCGAAGCCCAGCACCAGGCTCACCGCCGGGCCAGCCGCCGCCACCTTCAAGGCTCCCATGGCCGTGCTGCATTCCCGCTCAACGCTGGCCACCCCACCCAGGAGAAACAGGGTGATGCTGCGCACCTTGACCCCCTGGGCCATGGCCACAAAGGAATGGCCCAGCTCATGCAAAAGAACGGAAACAAACAACAACAGCGCTGTGACAAAACCCAGGCCCCACTGCCAGGCCACAGGGACTGCAAGCTTGGTGTTGAGGCCGTAGTGCTGGGCAAACGCACTGGTGGCCAGCAACAAAATCACGAACCAGCTGGGATGGACCTTGAGGGGGATCCCGCCAATCTTGAGGATTTGCCAGCCGTCATTCACGCGTGATCTGCCCCAAAAGCCCGGGCCTTCGCCCAGACAACAAATCCAATCCTAGAAAGGGTTCGCCCCACCTTCGCTTGCCTACCGGTGGCCCATAGCCAACCCCTGCTGAAGATTTGCGGCTTTACCCAAGCCGACCAGGCTGCCGCCGTGGCTTCCATGGGCGTTGACGCCATTGGGGTGATTGGGGTGGAAGGCTCGCCCCGGTTCGTGCCGGCGGAGCAACGCAAGGCGTTATTCCAGGCGGCCATTTCCGCATCGCCCACCTGTGCTGGCGTGCTGGTGGTCGCCGACCCCACCGATGGAGAGCTGGGGAACCTGGATCCCCGTTGGGGCCACCAGGTGGTGCAACTCCATGGCGGAGAGAGTCCCGAACGCTGCCATGACCTCCGCCAGCGCCTCGGCTGCGGGATCTGGAAGGCCCTACGGATTCGGGGCCCGGGCGACCTGGCGGCAGCGGCCAGCTATGGGGGGAGCGTGGATGCCCTGTTGCTGGATGCCTGGGTGCCCGACCAACTCGGGGGGACGGGGCACCGCATCCCGATCGAGTGGCTGGAAGGATGGCACTGCCCCATGTCCTGGTGGCTAGCGGGGGGCATCCGCGCCGATCGGGTGGAAGCCGTGCTGGCAAGGCTGAGCCCCCATGGACTCGATGCCTCCAGTGGGGTTGAACGTGCTCCAGGCGACAAAGATCTTGCGCTCGTGGCCCAATTGGTCGCAGCCGTTCGCTCAAGCAGCGAAGATCAGGGTCCTGTGAGCTGATCGGAGCACCGACTTGATGGCCAACCTGCGTCGTTTCCAACCCCTTGCCTTTGGCCTTGCCGCAGCCCTCACGACTGGAGCCATCACTGCTGCCAGCGCCCAGGACATGGTGGGCTGCCAACTGGTGGATGGATTGCTCTCCTGCGTGCCCGGGGTGAGTCCCCAGCCCCAGGCCCAGATCAATGCCCTCCGCTCCCAAATCGCAACCGATATCCAATTGGAAGGAACGGTTCAACAGCAGATCGACGGCCTGCAGCAGCTGGTGCTAGCGGGCCAGGCCAGCGAAGGTCAATTGCTGCAAGCCACCCTGACGGCTGATGTGCTCGCCTCGCTGCCGCCCAGCGCCTTCCACTGGTACAAACTTCAGCCCGGATCCAAACAGTGGATCCTGATCCAAGGGGCCTCAGGATCCACCTACCTAATCAAAGCCAACGACGTTTCAAGCCAGGTGATGCTGGTGGTGGCCCAGCCCACAGCAACAGGCAGCCAGAGGCAGGCCACCCCTGCTGTGGGGCCGA
>CAMDSS010000195.1 GCA_945907085.1 Cyanobium sp. NIES-981
ACGGTGGCGCCGGTGAGGATGGCGATGTCGGCGAGCATGGCCTTGCGGCGATCGCCAAAGCCCGGAGCCCGCACTGCGGCCACCTGGAGCACCCCCCGGTTCTTGTTGACCACCAAGGTGGCCAGGGCTTCACCCTCCACTTCTTCGGAAAGGATCAGCAGGGGTTTGCCGGTTTTGGAGACGGATTCCAGCACGGGAATCAGATCGGCGATCGCACTGATCTTGCGGTCGGTAATCAGCAGCAGGGCATTGTCAAAACCACACTCGCGGCGGTCCTGGTCCGTCACGAAATAGGGGGAGCTGTAGCCCCGGTCAAAGGCCATGCCTTCGGTGATCTCGAGCTCCGTGGCCAGGGACGTGGACTCTTCCACGGTGATCACGCCGTCGGCGCTCACCTTGGCCATGGCCTCGGCGATCATCCGGCCGATTTCCTCGTCGTTGCCCGAGCTCACCGTGGCCACTTGACGGATGGCATCGCCGGCTACTGCCTGGGACCGCTCAGCAATCCCTGCCACGACCTGCGCAAGGGCCTTCTCCATGCCGCGCTTGACGCCCACGGGGTTGGCACCGGCTGCAATGTTTTTGAGCCCTTCGTGGACCAGGGCCTGGGCGAGCACGGTGGCGGTGGTGGTGCCATCGCCAGCTTTGTCTTTGGTTTTGCTTGCCACCTGCTGGATCAGCTTGGCGCCAATGTTTTCGAACGGATCCTCCAGTTCGATTTCCTTGGCAATGGTCACGCCATCGTTGACGATGTCGGGGGCCCCAAACTTCTTCTCGAGCACCACGTTGCGGCCCTTGGGCCCGATGGTGACCTTGACCGCATCCGCCAGGGCGTTGACGCCGCGTTCAAGGGATGCGCGGGAGGCATCCGAGAAGCTGATCAACTTGGCCATGGCGACGGGGGAGGGGGGAATCTGTTGTGCCACAGATTCCCACAATTCCCCTGGCCCCAGCAGCCATTGGCCGGTGGGGATTGCCGAATCACCCCAGGGTTGGGGCGGCATCTTTGGCGTGGGCTCGATAGGGTCTGGTCATGGACGACCTGCTCCCGTCAGCCCTCGAAACCGCTATCGAAACGGCGCTCGAAACCGCCTTGGAGAGTGCGGATGATGTGGTGAACCTGGCTCCCGTTTCGGGATCGAACGCCATGGTGTTCGTTCTGATCACCGCCCTGGGGGTGGCGATGGCGCTGGTCTACTTGCCGTTGCGCCTGTTCCTGACGATCACAGCCCGAAGCCGCCGCTTGAAGTTGCTGTTGCGGATTCGGCGCCTGCGCGAGGAACTGGGCCAACCCGCCACTACCGCATAACAGGTTGCTCAACGCATGACCATGCCGCCATCGATTTGGAGCACCTGGCCGGTCATGTAGCTGCTGGCGACGTCGGCAGCAAGGAAAAGCACGGCGCTGGCCACCTCTTCGGGTTGGCCCATGCGGCCTAGGGGGATTGCACCGAGGATCGGCTCCACGTCGAGATTCTTGGTCATGTCGGTCTCGATAAAGCCTGGAGCGACGGCATTCACCGTCACCCCCCGTCCGGCAAATTCAGCCGCGCAGCTGCGGGTGAAGCCAATCACGCCGGCTTTGGCGGCGCTGTAGTTCGACTGCCCAGGGTTCCCCATGAGCGCCACCACGGAGGTGATGTTGATGATGCGGCCCGAGCGGGCTTTCAGCATCGAGCGGCTCACCGCTCGGGTGCACAGGAACACCCCGGTGAGGTTGAGGTCGATCACGCTCTTCCAGTCGGAGGTCTTCATCCGCATCAGCAGGCCGTCCTTGGTAATCCCGGCGTTGTTGACCAGCACATCCAGGCGCCCGGACTTTTCGAGCACGGTTTTCACCATGAGCTCCACCTGCTCCTCGTCGGCCACATTGGCTTGATAGCTCCAGGCCTTGCCCCCAGCGGCATGGATCTCAGCCACCACGGCTTCGGCGGCATCCGGCGAATTGGCGTAGTTCACCACCACCTCGGCCCCCTGCGCCGCCAGGGTGAGGGCAATGGAACGACCAATCCCCCGGCTCGCTCCGGTCACCAGGGTGACGTGTCCAGCGAGTGGTTGGGAGGAGGCCATCGGGGCAAAGATTGGGTGAACGGATCGTATGGCGCCCTGCGCTTAGCCAAAGCCAAGGGCAGCCAGCACCGACTCCATGCTGATCGTGGCGAGCTCAAGTGCGGTGCCCAGGCTTTGCACACCCTGGCGAGGGGGCATGCTGTCGGCCGGCCGGCCTAGGGCCACCAGGGGCACGCCCAGGAGCAGGGCCCACTCGATGGTTTCTGGATCACTGGCTACCACCACATCGGCGCTGGCGACCTGGGCGGCCCGCCTGGTTGCGCCCGCAACTGTGGGGGCCGAGTCAACAGGGGCAGCGTTGACGAGCCGAAGGGTGGGCAATTTGCTGACAATGCGCTCGGGGAGGTGCTGCCACAGGGCCTGGGGCCAGTCGTTTGTGGCTCCCCAGGGAGCGAGCAGCAGCGCCGGACCCTCCCCTGGTGGCAAGGCGGCAGCGGCGGCATCGAGCTCAGCTTTGGCCAGGGGCAACCGGAAGGCCTCGGCATCCAGGTGCACCCCCACCGGTTTGAGATCCGCCTCCCAGGCCTGATTGGGCCACAGATTGGAGCTGGCTTGGATCTTTTCCGTCGCGGAAAAGCCCGAGGTGGCAATGCGGGTGGGGATATGGCTCATCGACAGCATCAGGTCCACCTGGCGGCCGCTGGCACGGTTGAGGCAGAGCTGAAAATCGGGCTCCCGAACTGACCCGAGCAAATTGGCCCAGTCGGCCATGGTGGCGTCCTCGAAGGCAAAGGGGATCACCTTCTCCACGGCTGGATGGAGCTGCCAGAGGGCGGCGGTTGCCGTGGGGCAAACCACATGCACGTGGGCCTTGAGTTCGCTTGCCACCGCGTCGACAGCGGCAAAGGCTTGCAATTGCTGGCTGCTGCCACCGGGAATCAGAAACAGGGCCCGCATTGCGGTGGCATCGGCACGGTGGCCTGATTGTATGGAGCCCAGTCGGTTTGGCCCGCTGCCGGGAGTCTCTTGTGCATTTGCTGATCGCCGCCGCAGGAAGTGGCCGCCGGATGGGAGCCACGGGCAACAAGTTGTTGTTGCCCGTGGCCGGGCGGGCCGTGCTCGCCTGGACCCTGGATGCCGCCCTGGCCTCCCCCGCCATCACCTGGATCGGGTTGGTGGGCCAGCCGGTGGATGAACAGGCGATTCAGGCCATCGTGGCTGCCGCCAATCCCCGGGTTCCGGTGGCGTGGATCGTGGGTGGGGAGACCCGTCAGGAATCGGTCAGCCGCGGTTTGGCGGCGCTGCCTGCCGACGCCGAGGGGGTGCTGATCCATGACGGCGCCCGCTGTCTAGTAGATCCCGATCTGCTGGGGCGCTGTGTGATGGCGGTGCAGCAGGGCCTGGCGGTAATTGCCGCGACCCCCGTGACCGACACGATCAAGCAGGTGGATGGCGGCGGATGCATCACCGCGACACCGGATCGCAGTCGGCTATGGGCGGCCCAAACCCCCCAAGGCTTTCCGGTGCAGCAGCTGCGGGAGGCCCATGCCTCGGCTACGGCCGAAGGCTGGAGTGTCACCGACGATGCGGCGTTGTTTGAGCGCCTCGGCCTGGCGGTGAAGGTATTGGAGGCCCCCCCCTCCAATATCAAGCTCACCACCCCCTTTGATTTGACGATCGCTGAGGCGGTGTTGGCGGATCGCGGGTAGGGCTCCGATTCCAAGGCCCCTTAGGAAAGTAGGGTTAGGCGGCCGCCCGTGCCATCCAGCCGGGCGCGCACTCCCAAGGGCAGGGCGGCATTGCAGTCTCCATGGCCGATCGGCAGACCTGCCACCACGGGAATCCCGAGGTCGGCGGTGCGTTCACGCAGCACCTCCTCCACGCTGAAGCTCGAGCGCTCTTGAGGGGTGGGGTCGTCGCAGCCGCTGAAGCTGCCCAGGCCGATGCCTGCCAACCGCTGCAGGGCCCCGCCCAGCCGCCAGTGGGTGAGCATCCGCTCGATGCGATAGGGGGCTTCGCCCACGTCTTCGAGGACCAGGATGGCGCCGTCGAGATCGGGCCAATGGGGGGTGCCCAGCAGGTGGGTGGCCACCGTGAGATTGGCCACCAACAGGGGGCCTTCGGCCAGGCCTGGATACCAGCCCTCCCCGGCTAGGTCGGCCAGGGGCTCACCAAAGAGCAGGGAGCGCAAGCGCTCCTGGCTCCAGGCCGGTTCCGCCGCCAGGCTGGTGAGCAGGGGGCCATGGATGGCTCCGCCATGGCCTTGGGCCACCTGGGCCCAGAGCAAGGAGGTGACATCGGAGAAGCCCAGGAGCCAGGTGGGCCCCATCGCCAGGGG
>CAMDSS010000196.1 GCA_945907085.1 Cyanobium sp. NIES-981
TTGCTTGCGCTTTTTCAAGGTCCCTTCCAGCAGCTGGATCGCTTCTGGGTACTGCCAGCTGAGCCGGCCGTCTTGGCGGTAAATCTGAAAGCCCAGGACCACCGGCAGCCCGCTAACCGCTAGCTGCCCCTCGGCGACGAGTTGATCGAGCACCGCAAGGGCAGTGCTGAGATCGGCCTGTGCCTTGAGGCAACTGGCCTTGGCCCTCGCCGCGGCGTGGAGCGCCTCAGCAGTGGCGGGTGAGAGCGGTGAGGAGGGTGCTGCTGGCAAAGCCGAGCAGGAAAGCAACGGCGATGCTGCTGAGCACAAGGGCGTGGCGGCGACGCGCCTGGTCACGTTGTTGCTGGCGGGAACGGCCATGGGGCAAGGAGCGGGGTGGACGGTGATTCCGGGAGCGACTCAGCGCTGGCAGGGAGGGACCGGTCAAGGGGCGTCAGGGTTGCGCAGCCTACGGAGAAATCCTAGGACTAACCCACGCTATTGCGTAAAAATTGGTTTTGAACTCCTGGCCAAGGGTTTGGGGGGTGCTCTTCCCCCAAGAGTCCACCGCTCAGGCCACCAGCTAGCCCCTGGCGCCAGGACGGCCGCCGCTGACAACAAAGCGTCAGAAGGGACGCCAGCGCTGCTCGTAGGCCGCGAAGGTGTCTGTCCAGCTTTGGCGGCAATCCTGGGCGGTATGGCTTTGGATCCGGCATTGGCCCGGCTTGCTCCAGATCGTCAGGCCCCGAGAGAACTCGAGGCCGTAGTGCTGTTCGGCCATGACGATGCCTGCCCCCAGCTGGGGGCGTGTGTCGTAGCGGCTGCCCTTGGCGGACAAGGTTTTGAGATCGGCCAGGGCGCAGCTGCCATCGGGGAGGCGCAGGACCAGATCGATCGTGCCAGCCACATTGCGATCTAGATCAAAGAGCATCAGCTCGCTGGCGATCACGCTGACGTGGTCCCAGAGCGGTTCGGCGAGCACTGGTTCGATCCAGGCCCCATAGGCGCCATAGAGGGGGCCATGGGGATCTGGCGGGAGTTGCCAGTCGGGCCAGGGCAAATGCTGGCTGCTGGAAGACCCCTGAATCGCCGGATGCCCCCAGCGGGCGATCGCAAAGTGCTGCAGGGCGGCATGGATGGTGTTGCCGCGGGGTTCCCAGACCTCCCGGCAGGCCTCAATTCGCGCCAGGGCAATGCTGGATTTGTGCACGCGGCTGATCACGCCGGTGATCGAGACCGGAAAACGGTGGCCGGTTTGGGTGTGCCAGTAGGTCCAGCTGGCGTCATCACGGGCGATCGGCAGGGGCTCAAGCCAGCTGCTGGCCTTTGCCAGGACTTGGGGGGAGTCCAGCGCCGAGGACTGGACGGGAAGCGACTGCAGTGGAGCTGCCTTTGGCATTGCCATGGGACCTGCCATTGGGAGGGGGCGCTGCTGCTCCACTGGTTGCCCCTGACTAGGCCAACACAGTTCAGAAACCCATGATAGCGTCCGCAAGTAGCACAGCGCTGCAACGGTTTTCCTTGCCGCTGCTCCTAATCCCTGCCGCCAGGACCGGCCAAGGCGGCACCCCGAGTCGCAGCGCTGCCCTGATCCCTCAACCCTGAGGCCCAATGCTTGCTTCCCCGTCCTGCCCAGGCCTGGTGCCGGGGCGCCCCTATTTGCAGATCGACTACGCCCGCGCCAGTTGGGCCTGCGATCGGATGAGTTCCTCTGCCCTGCGCTGCTGGTTGCGGCTACTCACCTACTTCCGCAACGACCGGCCGATACCCCTTCCCACCCATCGCAGCCTGGCTCGCATTGCTGGGGTGTCTAAGGCGAGCGCCCGTAAAGCCCTCAGCGAGCTGCTGCCCCTGGTGGCCTTCTCCCAGCCTCTGCTTGACGAAGAGGAGGAGCAGGAGACAGGGCCGGAATCGGGCGGTCAAAAAAGAACCAGTCCCAGCGACCTCTTGGCAGGGAATGGTCAAAAAATGACCACCCCAGGGGGCTCTATGGGGATCAGCGGTCAAAAAATGACCGCAGCGAAGACAGCTCTCCCAGAAGGCGAGCAAAAAATGCACACCCCAGCAGCTGCCGTTGGCGCAGACGGTGGTCAAAAAATGACCAGCACTGAAACCACAGGTGTTTGGCCCGGTCAGAAAATGACCACCCCTATGGAGCGAGACCCCGTGGGTGAGCAGAAAGCACTCACTCAGGTGCCCATTCGGGGGTCAGGCGGTCAAAAAATGACCGCTTTAGTGGGCCTACAAGCAGTAGGTGGTCAAAAAATGACCGGCATTGCACCTGCTGAGCCGACATGCGGTCAAAATCTGACCACCCCCTGGTCAAAAAGTGACCAAAAGCGGTCAGAAAATGACCAGACGCGGTCAAAAAATGACCACCCCTCTATATCTAGTAAAGAAGTAGAGAAGAAAGGAATAACTCCTCCTCCTACCTCCTCCTCAGCGGCCCAGGCCGGAGCAACAGCCAGCAGACCCGAGGAGGAGGAGGGACCCTTTTTGGAAAATTTGACCTGGAGCGAACCCAGCTGCCGGGCCAGCAGCCAGGCCAACAGCCAGCAGCCGTTAACAGGGGGGAACAGCCCGGCTGCGGCTGGCTCGGGCCCGAGGGCTGGGGCTGAGTGTGATTCAGCTGGTCCTGGTGGGGCACCACAGGGTCAGGTGGTGGTGCCTGACCCGAATTTCGATCCGCAGTCCATCCCGGTCGATCGGCGGCTGTTTGCGGTCGGCGCTGAGCTGATCCACTTCTGGTGCGGCAAGCCCGGACCGCGTACGGCGATGGCCTTTGCGGTGTTGCAAAGCGAGCTGATCCAGATCGCTGAATCGCCCCTCGGCGGCATAGAAGCCGTGCGCGAGCAGCTGGTAACCGGCGTGCAGAAGGGCTGGGCGATGGTGAAATTCCGCACTTGGCACAGCTGGCGCCAAAGCCAGCCCCAACCGGTGCTGGTCACTGATGAGGAGCTCGATGAGGGCAGTCTCTGGCCAGGGCTGCCGAGCTTCATTCGCCGCTACCGCGCCACCTACGGCAAGTCCTGCAGTGACACCGAGGTGACCTGCGCCTACATCAGCCACCGGGAAAAGCTGCTCAAGCAGGCCAACCCCACGGGCACAGACCTGGGCCCCAATGCCTGGATGCACTCAGCCCATACCCCCAACCCCACCCTGCCCAGCGCGTCGGAGCTGGCGAACTATGCGGCTGAGTGGCAGCAGTCCCAGAGGTCTTTTCGCTCAGCCCTAGTTCAACAGGGCGGGGGGGCTTGAGCGATGGCGATCACTGCCAAGGACTTTGCCGGCGTCGTTGGGGCGATCAGCGAACTGCTCCCCTACGCCAAACGGCCCAGCGTCGATGCCCAGCTGCTGCTGTGGACCACCCTGCCCCCCAAGGTCCAGGAGGAATTGAGCTCCCACCATCTGGCCTATGCCAGTGCCCAGCTGCTGCTCGATCCAGCCCGGCCCCAGGAGCTGGCGATCCCGGTAGCCCTGCTGCGTTACCTCTACCGGCTGGAGAACGGCCTGCCCAATTTCAACTGGGGCCTGCGGCCCGATCTAGCCCAGCGGATGGCGGGAACCGGCTTCCAGCCGCTACCGAGCAGCCAGCTCGAGCTCGAGGCCCAGGGACATGGAGGGCATGACGGCGCCCGCTACGAACCGGGGGGTGTGCTGGCCCAGCTGGCGGCCCTGCCTGAACTGCATCCCGATCGCTGGGGGCAGGGGTCATGAGCCTGGGTCTGCAACTAGCGGTGCTGGTGGCCCGGGGCCTGATGGGCCTGGAGGACCTCGATGTCGCCACCCCGGCCAGCCGGGAACTGGAACGGGACCGGATGCGCTCCGGCGATGGCCACCACGGCCCGAGCGGCTGGCCAGGACGACGCTCGCCTGCAATGCGGTATCCGGGCGCTGGCTGCATCCAGCCGGTGCGGAACTTGGCGCGCGAATGGATCGCCGCCCATCCGGGCGAGTGGCAGGCCCTGGTGCGGCTCCACCAACCGGGCGGCCAATCGGTGGCACAACGGGTGGATGGGCTCCTGACCCACCGCCCAGGGCAAGCGCAAGGCCCAGGTCAAGGCTCAGCTCAAGGCCCGGCTCATGCCAGCCCAACACCAGGCGCTAAGGGTGTGCATTCCCCCTAGCGCTTGCTACATTTCTGCCAGCTTGCAGCCAGCGCCATGGCCAATGCCGCCAAACGCCGCGGTGACAGCGCCGAACGGGAGGCGGCGGCCTTGCTTGCCCTGCTGCTGGCTAGACCCATTCGCCGCAAGCTCGGCGCCGGACGCCAGGACGACCAGGGCGATCTCGAGGGGCTGCCTGGCTTTGCCTTGCAGGTGGCCAA
>CAMDSS010000197.1 GCA_945907085.1 Cyanobium sp. NIES-981
AGCGCCCCGGGCTCCGTGGCCCAAGTGCGGGAGTGCGCTGCGGCCCTGGCCCGGATTGCCAAACGCCAGAACACCGCCCTTCTGCTCGTGGGCCATGTGACCAAGGAGGGCATGCTGGCGGGCCCCAAGGTGCTCGAGCACTTGGTGGATGCGGTGCTCACCTTTGAGGGGGATCGCTTTGCCAGCCACCGCCTGCTGCGGGCGGCCAAAAATCGTTTTGGGGCAACCCACGAGTTGGGGGTGTTCGAAATGCGCGACCGGGGCTTGGCTGAGGTCACCAACCCCAGCGAGTTGTTCCTCGGGGGCGATGAACCCAGCGCCGGCACGGCCACGATCGTGGCCTGCGAGGGCACCCGGCCCCTGGTGGTGGAGTTGCAATCGCTGGTGAGCACCACCAGCTACGCCAGCCCGCGCCGCACCGCCACGGGCATCGGCACCAACCGCTTGCACCAGATCCTGGCGGTGCTGGAAAAGCACCTGGGCCTCCCCCTCTCCCGCTTCGATTGCTACCTGGCCGTGGCCGGGGGGCTGGAGGTGGAGGAGCCGGCGGCAGACCTGGGGGTGGCCGCGGCGGTGGTGGCCAGCTACCGCGACCTCACCATGCCGCCAGGCACGGTGCTGGTGGGGGAATTGGGCTTGGGCGGCCAGCTGCGCCCCGTGGGCCAGCTGGAATTGCGCCTGGGCGAAGCGGCCAGGCTGGGCTTTACCCGGGCCGTGGTGCCCAAGGGCACGGGCCTGGCCAAGGTGGCCGCAGGCTTGGGGCTCGAGCTGCTGGAGGCCAGCACGGTGGCGGCCGCCCTGGTGGCCGCCCTAGGGGTGAACCCCTCTCACGAGGGCTAAAAAATATGACTCGGTCGCAGCGGGTTCCATCTGGTGGGGGTTTTGGCGGCGGCTCAGGGGCTTCGCGAGAGAAGCATCAGCGGCAATTGGAGCAGCAGGCCCAGCGAAGCCTGCAGGCGGGAGACTGGATGGGGGCGGAGCGCGCTTACCGCTGGCTCATTAACGGTGACAGCGCCAACCCGAGCGTGTACACAAACTTGGCAGCACTTTTGGCGATGCAGAAGCGAACCAGTGAGCTGGAACCTCTGCTACGCCAGGCCATCGCCCTCCAGCCCAAGGATCCCGTGGCGCTCAATAATTTGGGTCAGGTGCTGGTCCAGCGTGGCGCGCTGGAGGAGGCGGAAGCGAGTTTCGACGCTGCCGTGGAGTTGGATGGCACCTATCCAGAGGCCCTCACCAACCTGGCCAATCTGCGCTTCCAGCGTGGTGCCCTTTATGAGGCCATTGATCTCTACAAGCTCGCCCTGGCGGTTGATCCCAATTATCTAGAGGCCCAATGGAACCTCGCCCATCCGCTGCTGCTGCTGGGTGACTACCGCCAGGGATTCAGGCAATACGAGTACCGATCTGCCATTCGCGAGGCCATTCAGCCCCACTCCATCCCGTCTCTGCACCTATGGGATGGTGCCCCCTTGCCGAGCGGCACCCCGCTGGTGCTGGTGAGTGAGCAGGGCCTGGGGGACAGCTTGCAGTTCATGCGTCTGGCGCCCCTGCTTAAGCAGCGCCAGAGCTGTGAGGTGGTGTTCAGTGTTCAGGACAAATTGGAGCCCTTGGCCCGCAGCTCCGCCTTAGCGGATCGCTATGTCCCCCATGCTCGTCTGGCCGAGCTCCGCCAGGGGGGGTGGCTGCCATTGCTCTCTCTTCCAGCAAGGCTCGGGATCGAGCCGACTCAGCCCTTGTCTTCTCTGCCGCCGCTTAGGCCGTCTGCTCTGGCCCTTCAGCGCTGGACAGAGCGCCTGGCCGCCGCCGCCGATCCGGGGCCTATCCGCGTGGGGATTCACTGGCAGGGGGATCCCGCCCACGAAATCACCAGTCTGCGTGGACGGTCCCTCCCTCTGGAGGCCCTGGCTCCGCTGGCTGAGATCCCAGAGATCACGTTTGTTTCGTTGCAGCGGGGCCACGGCGAGGAGCAGTTGCAGCACTGTTCTTTCCGGAATCGCTTCACGACCGCTCAGTCCGACATGAACGGTGTCTGGGCATTCGACGATATGGCGGCCATCGTTAACCAATGCGATCTGGTGATCAGCTCCGATTCGGCCATGGTGCATCTCGCCGCAGGCATGGCTCGACCCACATGGGTGTTGCTGAAGGCTATCCCTGAATGGCGTTGGGGGTTGCAGAGTTCCGAAAGCTTTTGGTATCCCAGCGTTCGTCTGTTCCGGCAATCCGTTAACGGTGATTGGCCTGGACTGATTGCCACCGTTACCGCCAACCTGAAGGAGCAGATCTGTACCGGAGCAATCCCCGCATGCTGATTTCGATTCCAGTTTCGCTGGGGGAGTTGGTTGACAAGATCACGATCCTCCAGATCAAGGCCCGACATCTGCAGGGGCCAGGCTTGGCCCATGTGCATCAGGAACTGGAGCTGCTCCAGCAAGCCCTACAGGTCATGGAGGTGGCTATGGATCCAATGCTGGAGGCCCAGCTTCTTGAGGTAAATGGGGAGCTCTGGCAGATCGAGGACGCTATTCGCGACCAGGAGCGCAAGCGCTGTTTTGACCAGCAGTTCATCGACTTGGCCCGCTCGGTCTATCGCACCAACGACAGGCGCGCTGCCATTAAACGGGAGATCAACGAGCGCTACGGCTCCACCCTGATCGAGCAGAAGTCATACAACACCTACTGAGATGCAGGTCACTCAAATCTTTTTGGCCGATCACGAGGCCGACAAAGGCAGCTACCTCGAAGCGTGTGTGGAGAGTGTGCGCCGGGAGTTCGCTGGCATTCGTCATGTGCTTTACGACCAGCCAATGGTTGAGCTGTTTCTGGCGGAGCATTACGAGCCAAACGTGCTTGAGGCTTACCGGAAGCTGATTCCTTATGCCTACAGAGCCGACTTGGCCCGCTACTGCATTGTCAACAAGCTTGGTGGCTGGTCATCTGGTGCTGCAGCTGGCCATTGATCAGGTCTTGGAACACTGCCGAACCAACTATTTCGGGGTGACGTCGTTGTGCCCTACCGGCCCCAACCTCTGGGGGCGAGCTATTGCCATCGAAGGGGCAAGCAGCTCCTTGGCATTCGGCGACAGCATTGAGCTCTCTGCTGAGTCCCAACTCAGCAATAAGGCTCTCGTGTTGCCGGACGGGAGGATCCTGGCTTACAAGAAACCCTCAGCTCCCGGAGATCTGCAGAGCCTGGGGGCTGAGGGCACCAATAACTACCTTAGTCTCTGGCAACAACGGCGTATCTATCACGCCCCTTCGAAAGAAAAGCCAAGGGGTTTTTCTTGATGGTGCTTTGCTAAGGCCGTTAGAAGTACACGTCGACCGCACCGCGGCCACTGGTTTTCAGCCAGTTTTGGGCCTCGATGTAGTTGTTCGGTGCCAGCCGAATGGCCTTGCCCCAGAAATCGGCCGCCTGGTCGAAGCAGCGATCGGCTTCATCGGCCTCACCTTTCTCTTCGGCAATGGAGCCGAGGTGATGGTGAATCACGGCCATGTTGTTGAGGGCCTGGGGCATCTTGCTGTTGAGCTCCAGGGCTTGGGTGTACTGGTCGAGGGCCTTCTGGTGTTCGCCATTGCTGGCATACACCAGGGCCATGTTGTAAAGGATGAAGGCCCGGTCATTGGGGTCGTCCTCAAGCGTCAGGGCTTCCTCGTAGTTTTCGAGGGCTTCGGCGTACTCGCCATCGGCCTGGGCGCTCATGCCGTCGCGGTAATAGGCAAATGCTTCCTTGGCGCGCCGGTTGGTGGGCAGCACCTTGAGGATCAGGTCGGCCATCACCGTGAAGCTCTTGTCGATGAAGTTGTCGTTGCGTTGGGAGCGGGGCACCGGCGGTAGGCAGAGCGATGGGGCCCATTCTCGCTGATCTGCCTAGCCTTCGCTCAGTTTTTGACCGTTGGCTTGCCCGTGCTCGAGCCCCTCTTGCTGGAAATCGAGGGCATGAAGTGCGGCAGCTGCGTGCGGGCTGTTGAAAAACGCCTGCTGGAGCAGCCCGGGGTGCAGCAAGCCAGCGTGAATTTGCTCACCCGAACCGCCTGGGTGCAGCTCGACCCAGAACTGGTGCTTGCAGGCCAGGGCGAAGCCTTGCCCCGCCTCAAGCAGGCCCTGGCCGGCTTGGGCTATCAGGCCAAGCTGCGCCAGGCGGGCCAGGAGGTGGCCTCCCGCCGGGAGTTACTCCAGCAGCGGCACTGGTGGCAGCAATGGCGCCAACTGGTGGTGGCCTTGGCCTTGCTGCTGGTGTCGGTGCTCGGCCATTTGGCCCTGGAAGGGGTGAT
>CAMDSS010000198.1 GCA_945907085.1 Cyanobium sp. NIES-981
CTTTTGCCTGCTGGCGGAGGCTCCGAGCTGCCGGACGTCGCGCAGGAAGGTGAGGCCATTGCCGCAGGGCTGGGTGAACCGCAGCGGCTGGCAGGTGTGCACCTCCAGGTGGCGCCGTGCTGCGCCAACCAGGCCCTCGGCGCTCGGTAAGGCCAGCCCGGTAAAGGGCACCTGGGCGGCCGCGGCGGCCTGATGCCATTGGGGAAAACTCCCTGCCGTGGGCACGGCCAAGGCCAGCCAGCCCCTGGGGCGGAGCGCTGAGCACCAGAGCTCGAGTTGTCGGGTGGGGTCGTCCAGCCATTGCAAGGCAAAGCTGGAAGTGAGCAGGGCGGGTTGTTCGAGCTCGCTGGGTAGCCCTCCGTTGAGATCCCAGAGCAGTGCGCCCTGGGCCTTGGCGATGGGATTACACCCCAGCAATTCGGGGCAGAAATCCACTTGCAGTAAGGGTGGTTTGGCCTGGGCGTTGACCTTTTGGAGGGTCTGGGCCTGCTCCTTGAGGGCTTGGCCCACCAGGCCGCTGCCGGCGCCAAGGTCGGCCCAGGGCCCCGGGGGCAGGGGCAGGGAGAGGCAATGGCGGGCCAGGCGCCAGGCGATGGCCCGTTGCAGCTTGGCGTGGCTGTTGTAGTGGTCGGCTTGCCGGCCAAAGCGGTGCCGCACGTGGTGGCTAAAAATCTGACTGCTCATCCCAGGGGCTCGAGCCAAGCCAGGACCATGGGAAGAACTGGGCTGCCTAGGAAGCAGTGCCCCGCACCCTGCAGGGTGATCCGATCCGCCTGGGGCAAGCAGGCCGCCAGGGCTTCGGTGGCTTCCCGCTCCACGATTTGGTCGGCACCGGCTTCGACCAGTAACACCCGGGCCTGGTGGGGGAAGCCATCCGGTAGCCCGGAGGTGTGGGCGAGGGCATCGAGGTCTTGGCTGAGCCGCTGGCGACCGATCGCCGAGAGACCCGCGTCAAAAGGGGTGGGGCTCATCAGTGCCGGATCCGCCGGAGCGGCTGCCCGGGCCAGGAAGTCGGCCAGCATGGTTTCGCCCTGGTTGCTGCGCAGTTGCCCAGCCATCGCCTCGATGGCCAAGCCCAGGCGCCGGCCCGCCTTGCCCTCAGGAATGAAGCGGCCAAAGCTGGCCAAGAGCACCACCGCATCGGCCTGGGACAGCACCTCCGCGGGCAGCAGGTGAACCCCCATGGAATGGGCGATCACCACCCGTCGCTGGCTGGCGCTGGGGGGGGCTTCGTGCCAGTGGGGTTCGACCTGGTCCAGGTAGCCGTAGCCCCTGTCGCCGCTTTGCCAGGACCAATCCCGGGCTTGGCAGGCCTGGCGCCATGGGGCCCAGCCGTGGCTATCGCCGGCCCATCCGTGCATCGCAATCAATTGCATGGTCGCTCCGGTGGGTCCCCCAGGGCCTGGATCAGCCGCTCCAGACTGCCCTCCGGCAGATCGTGGCGCAGCACCAGCCTCAGCCGTGCCGTGCCTTCGGGCACGGTGGGTGGCCGAATGGCCACGGTGAGCAGGCCTGCTGCTTCCAGATGCTGTTGCAGGGTGAGGGTGGCGCGGTCGCTGCCCACCACCAAGGGCAGGATCGGCCCTGTGCCAGGGGGGCGGGGCCAACCAGCAGCCTCTAGGCCATCGCGCCAGTGCTTGGCGCGCGCCAGCAGGGCGGTTGCGGTGCTGGGGTTGGCTTGCATCTGGGCAAGCCCTGCTAGGGCCCCCGCCGCCAAGGCAGGCGCCAGGGCCGTGGTGTAGCGAAAGGCCCCCGAGTTCTGCAGCAGCCATTCCCCCACCAGCCCATTGCCTGCCAGAAAGGCCCCACCGCTGCCGAAGGCTTTGCCAAAGGTGCCACTAACCATGGCGATGCTGCCGTGGCCATGGCCTAGGCCTCGCCCCCCGGGTCCGAGTACGCCCAGGGCATGGGCCTCATCCAGCAACAGGGCCGCGCCATGGCGGCGGCAGAGCTCACCCAGCTCGGACACCTTGGGGCTGGTGCCCTCCATGCTGAACAGGCTTTCGCTGATCACCAGGAGCCGCTGCTGGGGGTTGGACTGGCGAGCGACTTCTAGGCGTTGGGCCAGGTTGCCCAGGTCGTTGTGGGCGAAGCGCTGGAGCTGGGCCCCACTGGCCCTGATCGCCACCAGCAGGGAGTGGTGGATGAGGCGGTCGGCGAGCACCAGGCTGTGGCGATCGGCCAGGGCGCTGACGGCGGCGATGTTGGCTTGAAAGCCACTGGGGAAGAGCAGCACCCGCTCGCGGCCCAGCCAGGCTGAAAGGGCTGCTTCGAGGGCTTGGTGAACAGGCCGGCTGCCGCTCACCAGCCGGGAGGCGCCGGCCCCGACGCCGTCGGTGTGCAGGGCGGCTTCGGCAGCGGCGACAAGCTCCGGATGGCCGCTCAGGCCGAGGTAGTCATTGCTGGCCAAATCCAGCAGCGGCGTTCTCTCGCCATCCCCATCGGTTGGTTGGGCATGAAGCTGGCCAGCACCGAGGGGCTGGTAGCTGCGCAGCTGCCTTAGCCTCTCTGGGGGAAGGGCCTCGAGGCCGCGAACCAGGTGGTGCTGCCAGTGGGGGATTCCAGCCTGAGCCACGGGGAGGTCGGCCCATACAAAGCGATCCTTACTTTGGCCGTCCACGGGCCGAAAAGGGCGCCATAGGATTGGAGGAATTTCAGAGCCGGCGCCCAGTGCCCGACCAGGCCGGACCGACGCAGCTTTCCCCATCGGCATCAGGGTCACGGGAGTTAGTGCTGGAGACCCTCTTCCCCTTCCCGCTGGATCCCTTCCAGCTGGAGGCGATCGATGCCCTCAATCAGGGGCACTCCGTGGTGGTGAGTGCCCCCACGGGATCAGGTAAGACCCTGGTGGGGGAGTACGCGATCCATCGGGCCCTGGCCCATGGTCAGAAGGTCTTCTACACAACCCCCCTCAAGGCCCTCTCCAACCAGAAGCTGAGGGATTTCCGTGCGCAATTTGGCGCCGAAAAGGTGGGCCTGCTCACCGGTGATCTGAGCCTCAACCGCGAAGCCCAGATCGTGGTGATGACCACCGAGATCTTCCGCAACATGCTGTACGCGGAGGCCGACGACCACGACGACCCCCTCGAAAATGTGGAGGCCGTGGTCCTCGATGAATGCCACTACATGAACGATTCCCAGCGGGGCACCGTCTGGGAGGAGTCGATCATCCACTGCCCACCACCAATTCAACTGGTGGCGCTGTCAGCCACGGTGGCAAATGCCGGTCAGCTCACCGATTGGATTGATCGGGTGCATGGCCCCACCCAGCTGGTCTTAAGTGATTTTCGGCCGGTGCCCTTGGCCTTCAGTTTCTGCAGTGCCAAGGGCTTGCATCCCCTGCTGAATGACGAAGGCACGGGGCTGCACCCCAATTGCAAGGTGTGGCGCGCCCCGAAGGGTGGCCAGCGCAAAGGCCCGAAAACGGCCAAGCCTCCCCAGCCCGAAGCCCCGCCCCTGGGCTTTGTGGTGGCCCAGATGGCTGAGCGCGACATGCTTCCCGCCATCTATTTCATCTTCAGCCGGCGGGGCTGCGACAAGGGGGTTCGCGACTTGGGCAAGGCCTGCCTGGTGAACCCAGAGGAGCAGGCCCGCATCAAGATGCGCCTCGATGCCTACATCGCCGCCACCCCCGAGGCTGTGCGCGATGGGGGCCATGCCGATGCCTTGCTGCGCGGTATTGCGGCCCACCACGCCGGGGTGCTGCCTGCATGGAAGGAGCTGATCGAAGAGCTGTTCCAGCAGGGTCTGATCAAGGTGGTTTTTGCCACCGAAACCCTGGCCGCGGGGATCAACATGCCGGCCCGCACCACCGTGATCTCGGCGTTGTCGAAGCGCACCGAGAGGGGCCACCGGCCCTTGATGGGCAGTGAATTCCTGCAGATGGCCGGCCGGGCTGGCCGCCGGGGGCTGGATACCCAGGGCTATGTGGTCACGGTGCAGAGCCGCTTTGAAGGCGTGCGAGAGGCTGGCCAGTTGGCCACCAGTCCTGCCGATCCCCTGGTGAGCCAATTCACCCCGAGCTACGGGATGGTGCTCAACCTCCTGCAGCGCTACGACCTGACCAAGGCCAAGGAGCTGGTCGAGCGCAGCTTTGGCCGCTATCTGGCCACCTTGGATCTGGCCGAAGACGAGGCCCGGATTTCCGAGTTGATGGGGCAGCTGGATCGCCTGGAAGACGGCTCAGGGGATGTGCCCTGGGAAGACTTTGAAGACTATGAAAAGCAGCGGGCCCGGCTGCGGGAAGAGCGCCGCATCCTGCGGATC
>CAMDSS010000199.1 GCA_945907085.1 Cyanobium sp. NIES-981
ACGCAGGTGGCCGAAAGGCGCAGATCGGGCAATCCCATGATCTTGCGGGTTTCGTTGAGCATCTTGAGCTCCTCTTCGCAGTAGCCATTGGGCTGCAGGGGCGAGTTGTGCAAGAAGAGGTTGAAGGCCAGGGAATGGGGCAGCACCTCGCTCACCGGTTCTCCGCCTTCCAAAACCGTGCGGCTCAGGGTTCGCAGTTCCTCCATGGCCCGGGCGCCGGCACCGCTGGCCGATTGGTAGGTGCTCACCAACACCCTCTTGATCGCCCGCTTGGCTGCCAAGGGCGCCAAGGCCAGGGTGAGCAGGATCGTGGTGCAGTTGGGGTTGGCAATGATGCCGTTGTGGTCAAAGGCTGCTTCGGGATTCACTTCCGGCACCACCAAGGGCACCGTGGGATCGAGCCGAAAGGCACTGGAGTTGTCGATCACCACGGCACCCGCCTTGGCAGCGATCGGGGCCCATTGCTTCGACGCGGAGCCGCCAGCAGAGGCAAGCACCACATCCACGCCTTCAAAAGACGCTTCGCTCACGCCCTGAATCGTGAGCTCCTGGTCTTGCCAGCGCAGGCCCTGGCCAGCTGACCGGGGCGAAGCCAAGGGAATCAACTCAGCCACAGGGAACTGGCGTTCCTCAAGCAAGGCCAACAACTCCTGGCCAACCGCACCGGTGACGCCGAGAATCGCCACCCGCAATGGCCGGTTGGGCAGGGTTACGGAGGAGGGAGCTGGGGCGGTCTGGGCGGCGATCAAGGGTTAGTGAATGGAATCAAAACTTGGGGGCGCTGGGTTCAGGGAAACGTGCTCTGAACCGACTTGGTGGAACCTAGGTGGTTCGAACCAAAGCTGATGGGAAAGGCCTGGGGTTGTCTCGCTCAGGCCAGATGGTTCAGGTAGCCGTGACCATCAATAAGGAGCTATCGCCTTCGTCATGCGCCTCCCAAACAATACGTGGCTGGGGGTGGGGCCAGGCCACTTTCTAGGATCGTGGGCTACCTAGACCTGCCCATGAGCCCTGCTGCCGCGAAAGCCTCCGCCAAATCTGCTGGCTCCCCCCAGGCCCCCTCACCCCTCAAGGTGATAGCCAGCGCCCGCCCCGGCAGCCGCGTTGCCCTGGAGGTCGCCATCCCCGGCGCGCGCAGCCAGGCCAGCTACGACGCAGCCGTTGAGAAGCTGAGCCGCAGCATCAAATTGCCCGGGTTCCGCAAGGGCAAGGTTCCCCGGCCAGTGCTGCTCCAGCAGATCGGGCCCCTGCGGATCCGCGCCACCGCCCTGGAGGACCTGGTGGATGCGGCCTTCCGCGATGCCATCGAAGTGGAGAAGGTGGCCGCCATCAGCCGCCCCGAGCTGAGCGAAGGCTTCGAGGTGGTGTTGGAGCGCTTTGATCCCGGCAGCGACCTCACCATCACCCTCGAGCTCGATGTCGAGCCCACCCCCAAACTCAAGGCCACCAAAGGCCTTAAGGCCGAAGCCGAAAGCGTCAGCTATGACCCCGCCCGGGTCGATGAACTGATCGAGCAATCCCGCAAGCAACTGGCAACCCTGGTGCCCGTGGAAGGCCGGGCCGCGCAGGCCGCCGATGTGGCCGTGCTCAGCTTTAGCGGGGTTTTTGCCGATACCGAAGAGCCCATCACCGGTGGCAGCAGCGACGCCATGGAAGTGGAGCTGGAGGAAGGTCGCATGATCCCCGGCTTTGTGGAAGGGGTGATCGGCATGGCCGTGGGGGAGAGCAAAACCATCGATTGCCAATTCCCCGAGAGCTACCCCCAGGAGGACGCCGCCGGCCGCAAAGCCCGATTTGAAATCAGCCTCAAAGACCTCAAAACCCGCGAACTGCCTGCCCTCGACGACGCCTTCGCCCAGCAGGCCAGCGACAAGCAAACCCTGGCTGAGCTGCGGGCGGACCTGGAAATCCGTCTCCAGGACGACAGCGAGCGGCGGGGCAAGGCCAACCGCCACGACGCCCTGCTCTCAGCCCTGGTCGAAGAACTCGAGGTGGAGCTGCCCGAAACGATGGTGCAGCAAGAAATCCGCAACCTGATCGAGCAGACCGCCGGTCAAATTGCCCAACAGGGCATGGATGTGAAAAAGCTGTTCACGCCCGATCTGGTGCGCAGCTTGATGGACACCTCCAGGCCCGAAGCCGAAACCCGCCTCAAGCGCAGCCTGGCCCTCAGGGCCCTCGCTGAAGCCGAAAAGATTGAGCTGGAGGCGAGCGAACTCGAGGCCAAGCTCAAGGAGATTGGCCGCGGCCTCAGCCAGGAGGGCAACATCGATCCTGAGCGCGTGCGCCTGGCCGTTGCCGACGATCTGCTGCAGGAAAAACTGCTGACCTGGCTGGAATCAAACAGCACCATCACCGAGAAGGTCCCTGCCCCCGCCGATGGCGACGCCAGCGAGACAAAGGAAGAAACCCAGGCAAAGCCTAAGGGCAAGGCCAAAGCCAAAAAAGCTGACGCCTAAATCGGCGCCAGCCGCCGCGATCCGAGGGCTGGCCTGCGCGGCCCTGGATCAATGCCCATAGATTGACCCCAAGACCCCCCTTTGCCAGCGCGTGATCAACGCTTCCCAGCCCAACGCCCTGCGCTTCCACCCTGTCCACAACAGCTGGGGGCCCATGAACAGCCCTGGGGTGCTCCCCACCGTGGTGGAGCAATCCGGCAAAGGGGATCGGGCCTTTGATATCTATTCCCGCCTGCTGCGGGAACGGATCATCTTTTTGGGCACCGGAATCGATGACAGCGTGGCCGATTCCCTTGTCGCCCAGCTGCTGTTTCTCGAAGCCGAAGACCCCGAAAAGGACATTCAGATCTACGTCAACTCGCCAGGCGGCTCGGTGACCGCTGGCCTGGCCATCTACGACACCATGCAGCAGGTGGCGCCGGATGTGGTGACCATTTGCTATGGCCTGGCCGCCAGCATGGGGGCCTTCTTGCTGTCTGGGGGCACCAAGGGCAAGCGGCTTGCCCTGCCCAACGCCCGGATCATGATCCACCAGCCCCTTGGCGGGGCCCAGGGCCAGGCCGTTGACATTGAAATCCAGGCCAAGGAAATCCTCTTCCTCAAGGACACCCTCAACGGGTTGATGGCCGAACACACGGGCCAACCCCTGGAGAAAATTGCCGAAGACACCGATCGCGACTACTTCCTTTCCCCGGCAGAAGCGGTTGAATACGGCTTGATCGATCGGGTGGTGACTGACACCGTTCCGATTTGACCCTTAAGGACGGCTGACGAACCTTCGGGTTGGGTCGATCCTGAACCCATGGGATCTCCCCTTCCCAATCAGCCGCCGAACCGCCTAGCCGATGGCCAAATTCGATGCCCACCTGAAGTGCTCGTTCTGCGGCAAGTCGCAGGAACAGGTGCGCAAGCTGATTGCCGGGCCAGGCGTCTATATCTGCGATGAGTGCATTGATCTCTGCAACGAGATCCTGGATGAGGAACTGGTCGACGGCCAAAGCAGCCCAGCGCCGGGCCGCAGTGGCGCCGAGAACAGCCGCAGCAAGGCCCCAACCAAGAAAGTTTCCAAGCCAGCGCCCACCCTGGCCGAGGTGCCCAAGCCCCACACCATCAAGGCCTTCCTCGATCGCCAGGTGGTGGGCCAGGACACGGCCAAGAAAAACCTCTCGGTGGCGGTCTACAACCACTACAAACGGCTGGCCTGGCAGGGCGATGGCAAGGGTGAAACCGACCAAACTGCCACGCGGCTTCACAAGTCGAACATCCTGCTCATTGGCCCCACCGGCTGCGGCAAAACCCTGCTGGCCCAGACCCTGGCCGAAATGCTCGATGTGCCCTTCGCCGTCGCCGATGCCACCAGCCTTACCGAGGCGGGCTACGTGGGCGAAGACGTGGAAAACATCCTGTTGCGGCTCCTGCAAAAGGCGGACATGGATGTGGAACAAGCCCAGCGCGGCATCATCTACATCGACGAAATTGACAAAATCGCCCGCAAGAGCGAGAACCCGTCGATCACCAGGGATGTCTCCGGAGAAGGGGTGCAGCAGGCCCTGCTGAAGATGCTGGAGGGCACTGTGGCCAACGTGCCCCCCCAGGGCGGTCGCAAGCACCCCTATCAGGACTGCATCCAGATCGACACCAGCCAGATCCTGTTCATCTGTGGTGGCGCCTTTGTGGGCCTAGAAGATGTGGTGCAAAAGCGGATGGGCCGCAATGCCATTGGCTTTATCAGCGCCGATGGCTCAAGCCGCCCCCGCGGCGGCAAAGACCGCCATGCGGCTGAGGTGCTGC
>CAMDSS010000200.1 GCA_945907085.1 Cyanobium sp. NIES-981
CGCCCCTGTGCTCCGCCCCACGCCTGGTGCTCTGAGTTCCCAGCGGCTTGAGGAGCGGCCCGCCAACCTCCCCACCCAGCTCTACGTCTGTGGGGGCCGGCCCGCCAGTCGTTTCTCAGCCGTGGTGCTTGAGCCCGATGGGCCCAGGCTGGTTGACCTGGATCATCCAGAGGATTTGCAGGGCCTGCGCCAGCAGGGTTTGCCGATTTGGCTGCGGGTCAGCGGTTTGGCGGATTCCCAACGGATTGGCAGCTTTCTGGCGGTGTTGGATGTGCCCGAGAGTCTGTTGCCCCCCCTTCTAGAGACACCCCAGCGCCCCCGGGTGAATTGCTTTGGGGATGCCCTACTGGTGGTGCTGCACCGCTTGAGTTTTGCCCATGATCCCTCCCATTTGGTGAGCTCCCAGGTGGGCTTGCTGCTGCTTCCCGATTTCTTGATCAGCTTTGAAGAGGTGTCGATTGGCGAATCCTTTCCCGAGCTCACCTCCTGGCTGTACTCCCGCTTTGCGGCTCCTGAGCATCAGGATCTCGACGACATCCTCCATTTCCTCATTGATGAAATTTTGGATGGTTTGTTCCCCATGCTGGAGCAAATCTCCAACCGACTCGACAGCCTGGAAGAGGCAGCCCTGCGCGACCCGAAGCCCAAGTTGTTGTCGCGGGCCTTTGTCCATCGCTCCAACCTGCGCACGATCCGCTCCATGGTTTGGCCCCTGCGGCACCAGCTCAAGGTGTTGCTCCGGGAGCGGCAACCCCTTTTAGGGCCAGAAGCGATGGTGGGATTTCGGGATATGGGCGAACTGGTGGAGATGTTGTTTGAAAACTGCGAGTTGCTGCGCCACCAATGCGATGGGATCACCCAGTCCTATGCCGCCAGCATCGGCAACCGCATGAACCAGGTGATGAAAACCCTCACCATCATGACCAGCATCTTTGCGCCCCTCACCTTCATTGGCGGCGTCTACGGCATGAACTTCGTCAACATGCCGGAATTGCAATGGCACTTTGGTTATCTCTACGCCCTGCTGTTGATGGCCGTGATTGCCCTGGCCCAGGGGTACTGGCTCTGGCGCAGGGGCTGGTTCCAGGATTGGACCACTCCCCGCTAGCCATGTTGCAAACCGTTGTGGTGCTGCCCCCAAGGCCCCTCTTTTAACCAACCCAGCGCCCAGCACCGATCAGATTGGGGGGTGAATCAGGGTCGTTTGGCGATGCCCAGGTTGGGTGAGCATGGGGCAGGGTTGCTGCGTCAACAGACCAAAGCGTTGGTGCGCTGGCATGGACCAGTGCTTGAGAACCGGGATCCCGAACCGCTGCACCAGATGCGGGTGGCGATGCGGAGGCTGCGCACCACCTTGGATCAGGTGGGTCCGGCTTTGGTTTTACCCAAATTGGTCACGGCAGAGCGGGTGGCCAAACCCCTACGGCGCCTAGGCACGGCCCGGGATTTGGATGTGCTGGGCCAGCGGCTTGAGCAGGGGCTCTTGCCCCAGCTTTCCAAGGCGGAGGCCAGGCAACTCAAGCCCGTGCTGAAGCAGCTGCGCCGCGAGCGGGAGCTGGCCCATGGGGCGGTGGTGGCCACCCTGCAAAGCAGTGCCTACTTGGCCTTGGTGGCCCAACTGCAGGGTTGGCTCAAGGAGCCCCAGTTCAGCGCCTGGGGGGAATCGGCTTTGGATGGCTGGGTGTGGGAGCTCCAATTGCCGGCACTCGCTGAGCTGTTTTTGCATCCCGGCTGGTTGGTGGACGAGTTGGGCGACCAGGTCGAGGCGGTCCACGGCTTGCGCATCGCGATCAAGCATGCCCGCTATGGATTGGAGGCCCTCGGCCCCATGGCTGGCCGAAGCACCCGCCGCTGGATTCAACGCCTCAAGGCGGCCCAGGATCTACTGGGGGAGCTCAACGATGGCGAGGTGCTGCGCCGGGCGATGGATAGCCAGATCCCCCAAGGATTGGACGAGGCCATGCCAGAGCTCCTGGCGCTCCTGGATCACCAGCGGCAGGAGCTCTGGCAGCAGTGGCGCCGCCAGGCGCGCAGCATGAACACCAGCCGCCAGCGCCGCTCGCTGCTGCACGCCTTGCTGGCAGATCAAGCCCGCCTGCAACGGGCGGCCTGGTGGCGCCGCTGGTGGCCGACTCGCTCAGGCCGAAGATCTGCCGCATAAGCGCAGCGGATGCAATGCAGCTTTTGTGTTCTGGGATACGGCGCCAGGTGTTCTGCTTGGTGGTGGGGCGGTGGGGGTAATCGATAAATTCCGAGCGGCTTTCTTTGTAAAGCCATCCCTATCGGTGTGAGGACCCGATGAATCTTTCCAAAAAGCTCGTACTGGCTTTGGCCGGTACTGGCCTGGTGGCCCCTATGGCCGCCTCTGCCCAAGAGATCGCTGCTGTTAACGGCCGTGCTGCCGTCAACGAGTACATGCAGCAGCAAGACGTTGACACCTTCAAGGCGTGGGCTTCCCGCAACCAGGTGACCAGCGTTAACCAGTTTTCCGACGTCAAGCCCACCGACTGGGCCTATCAGGCCCTGAGCAACCTGGTGGAGAAGTACGGCTGCGTGGCCGGCTATCCCGACGGCAAGTTCAAAGGCGCCCAGGCGATGACCCGCTTTGAAGCGGCCGCCCTGCTGAACGCCTGCCTCGATCGCGTCACCGAAAAGACCGACGAACTGCAGAAACTGCTTGACGAGTTCGACAAGGAACTCACCATCCTGACCGCCCGCGTGGACGGCCTCGAAAGCAAGGTGGGCAAACTCCAAGCTCAGCAGTTCTCCACCACCACCAAGCTGCGCGGTGAAGCCAGCATGATCCTGGGTGGGATTCCTGGTTACGCAACCCAGTTAACCAGGGGTGGCAGTAAAAGTTCTTCGACTTCATCGCGCGCAGGCAACACCACCTTCAACTATGACCTGCGCCTGAATTTCGATACCAGCTACACCGGCCAGGATCTGCTGCGCACCCGCCTGCGTAGTGGCAACTTCCAATCAGCTCCTTTCGGTAGCTCCAGCCAACCTTTCAAGCTCGACAAGGCGGAACAATCTCAGGGTGCTTGTAGTGGTACCTCTACCAACTGCAGCAACATCTGGGTTGATCGCCTCTACTACACCTTCCCGGTTGGTTCTGCCAAGACCACCAAGATCACCGTTGGTGCTCTGGTTCGCAACACCGAGATGGCTTGGCTGCCCACAGCCTACAAGTCGGATATTCTTGACGTCTTTACGACAATTGGTACAACTGGCGTCTATAACAAGGCGACCGGCCAAGGCTTTGGCATCCAGTGGCAACAAAAGGTTGAAAAGGGCAAGCCTTTCTTTGTGGCTAACGCCAACTATGTAGCTCAAAATGGACAAGACAGCTCCCTTGGTGTCTTCAACTCCAACGGCAGTGCTAACGTCCTAGCCCAGCTTGGCTACAAGGCGAACAATTGGGGTGCCGCTTTCGGTTACCGCTACGGTACCCAGGGAACTCAAATGAGGGATGGCAACGGCCAGGCAGCGACTGCCATGGCAAACGGCCAATACAGCAATAGCATTGCTTTCAACGCCTATTGGCAGCCTACGAAGACCGGCATCGTGCCTTCGTTGAGTGCTGGCTATGCCTATAACTTCGTCAGCGACTGTGCTTCCGGCACTACTTGCAATGCTAGTGGTTCGGGGGCTTTGTCATCCAAATCCTGGTTTGTCGGCCTCCAATGGGATAATGCCTTCATCAAGAGCAATGCTGCCGGTGTTGCGTTTGGTCAGCCTTCCTATGCTGCAGGTCCAGCTCAGAACGCCCCTTGGTTGATTGAGTGGTTCTACCGCTATCAAGTTTCCGATAATATCTCTGTTACTCCTACTCTCTTCTACGGCACCGGCATTGCCAATACTGCTGGTAATGCACAGAGTGGCCCTACGTTCAATGGCCTCGGCGGCGTGATCCAAACCACCTTCAAGTTCTGATCTTCAGAGCAAGAAGGCACTCCTCACCCACAACTCACACACACTTTCAAGCCTCCCGGAAACGGGGGGCTTTTTTATGTGAGCCGGGGCTCAGGGGATCTAACTCTTAGACGGTCCTTAATGGCCCCATAACGACCTGGGGGCACTTGCCTTGCTACGACAGGTGCGACCCTCAAAGTCTTTTTCCATGACCTTCGCCAAGAAGGCCCTGATCGTTGGTTCCCTGGCTGTGTTGGCTGCCAGTGGTGCCGCCTCAGCCCGTGAGCGCCTGAACGGCTCCGGTGCAACGTTCCCTGAAAACATTTACAGC
>CAMDSS010000201.1 GCA_945907085.1 Cyanobium sp. NIES-981
AAAATCGCTGTAGTCCAGGGTGGTGACCTGAAGCTGGAGGGGCTTTTCAGGATCGCCAACGGGGGGTGGGACGTGGCGAAGAATGGCCTCAAAGAGAGGCTTCATGTTTTCGCTTTCGGTCTTCATGTCGGGCTTGGCATAGCCAGCCATGCCGCTACCAAAGAGGTAGGTGAAATCACACTGGTCGTCGTCGGCACCGAGTTCCAGGAAAAGATCCAGAACCTTGTCGACAGCGATTTCCGGATCAACCCGGGCCCGGTCAATTTTATTGACAAACACAATGGGGCGCAGACCCTTTTCAAGCGCCTTCTTCAAAACGAAGCGTGTCTGGGGCATGGGGCCTTCGTTGGCGTCCACAATCAGGAGGCAGCCATCCACCATGCCGAGCACCCGCTCGACTTCGCCACCGAAGTCGGCGTGACCAGGGGTATCAACAATATTAATTCGAATCCCGTCGTAATCAACGGCGGTATTCTTAGAAAGAATCGTAATGCCGCGCTCGCGCTCTAGATCATTGGAATCGAGCACACAGGTGGGTATGGCTTCCCCTTCGCGAAAGATGCCCGATTGATTCAAGAGGGCATCAACCAGGGTGGTTTTGCCGTGGTCAACGTGGGCAATGATCGCAATATTGCGAATCGGCGTGCCTGTGTGTTCGCCGCTCATGCGTAGGAATTCCTAGGTTCTACTGAAGGCCTGTGGGCCTGATTTAAAGCTTTTCAGCCCTATCAAAGCTTAGAAGCCGAACACCCAGCCTATCTCACTCACCTGCGGCTTTTGAGACTGCCCCGGGTCACTCCCAGGCGGCTATCGAGCTGCTCCTGTTGCCACAGCTCACGTCCCGAAATCTCCCCACGGATCGCGGAGCCGTACTGGTGCACCCGATGGACGGTCTGGTCAGCCGTTTCGTCCAAAAGCTCAAGACGCAGGGACCGCACACCGGCGCGCAGCAGCTGGGGGAGGGCCTCTGCGGCAGTTTGGGCCTTGCCGTTAAACAGGGTGTTGCGGCAACCGAGATCGGCCCGCAGGGGGTGCTCGCTGCCGCTGCGGTCCCGCAGCAGCACCGTATGGGTCTCGCAGGGACGGCCGCAGTCGGTGTGGTCATGGCCATCGGAGAGGAAGGCGCAAAACAGGCAATGCTCCATGTGAAACAGGGGCATGTGCTGGTGCACCGTGACCTCAACGGATCCCGAAGGACACCCCGCCAAGAGCTCAAGCAATTGGTCGAGGGCCAGGTCATAGCTGGCCGTGATCCGCTCCAGGCCCCAATGGTTCAAGAACCAGGCCGCGGTGAGCGGGTTGGCCACGTTCAAGGAAAAATCGCCTACGCAAGGGGCCAGCGGTGTCAGCAGCTCCAGCTGGTCGGCATTGCGCACCAGATAACCGTCGGCCTGGGCCCTGATCAGGGGGTCCATCGTCCAGCGCTCATCGGGCCTGGTGATCCGGGCACCAGCCAGCCAAATTCCCCCAGGCCAGACGCCGCGACCGATGGCGATGGCCTCCTTGAGCTCATGGGGCTGCTCCAGCTCGGCAATGACCCGGTGCACGGGTTGATCGCGCAGGGCCTTGAGTTGATCCAGGCTGCGCACCAACACCACCACCTCGGTGCCCTCCTGCCCGTCCTGCTGGGATCTGCTGGTGAGCCAGGACTCCCGGGGGTGCAGGGAACGCAGGATCTGGGGCAACGCCGCTTTGGCAGCCGTTCCACCTAGCTGCTGCTCGGCCCCTGTCTGGGGGCAGCTCGCCAGGTCAACCCAGCTCGCCAAGTGATCCACAAGCTGGCGGCGCAACTGGTTGAGCTGGGCCATAGGGAGGAACAGCTCGCCCCTGAGTTGCACATCCAAGGAACCCAGCTCCCAAGGGGTACCGCCCAGGCGGCCCAGTTGGGCCTCAAGCCGGCCTTGGTTGAGGGATTGGCCCGTGGCCGGCTGAAGGGGGGTTGCGGATTGCCATTGCCATGGCTCGGTTAGCGGCGCCTCAAAGGACCCGGCCCGAATCAACCTGACCACGAGGGGTTCGCCCCTGGCCCCACTCACCCGCAAATGGAGACCCTGCTTGCGTTCGGGGGTCTCACGACTCGCCATTCGTTTCCAAATGCCTTCGAGAGCTGGATCACTGGTCAGCCAGCAAGGGGCACCCTTGAGCAGTGAACGGCCGTCGATCTCCCCAGGGCCGAGCTTGATCGCCAGGCAGCCAGCTGCCCGCTGCTCAACCGCCATCACCCGGCCTCCAAGTTCTGGAGGAGCCTCCAGGGCCGATGGGGAGCGGCCTTCAAAAACCAGGCCATCTCCAGGCTTCAGGGCATTTGGGGTGCCCACAAGCCACCAACCCTTGGTATCGATGGAGAGGAACTGGCCAATCTTGGGCCCCCTTTTTTTGCTCCACAGCCCATGCACCAAAGATCGGTGGTTCACCCCCCCTAACCAACCGGTTGAGAGCCCCCTGGAAAAACTGAGCTCCAGATTCCGCCTGGTCTCCTCTGGTTGCCGCTGATCGGGTTGCCGCTGATCGGTTTGTGTCTGATCCGGTTGCCCCTGCCCTGGGTTGTCGCTGCCGGGCCCTGGAAACAGCTGGTCGAGACTGCGGCGATAGGTCTCGGTGACCGCCGCCACATAGGTGGCCTCCTTAAGGCGCCCTTCAATCTTGAGGCTGGCGATGCCGAGTTCGGCCAGCTGGGGGATCAGCTCCCAGGCTGCCAAGTCTTGGGGCGACAGCAGGTAGCGCTGGTCGCCAAGGGGCTTCTCCACCCCATCCACAATCAATTCATAAGGCAACCTGCAGGCCTGGGCACATTCACCCCGGTTGGCACTGCGCTGGCCGAGGGCCTCACTGGTTAGGCACTGGCCTGAATAGGCCACGCACAGGGCGCCGTGGACAAACACCTCCAAGGGCATGGCGATGGCCCGTTGCTGGAGTTGGCCCTGGAGGCGCTGGAAATCCTTCAGCGCCAGTTCCCGGGCTAGCACCACCCGCTGACAACCAAGGTCAGCCGCCTGGGCCACCCCAGCGGCACTCGTGATCGACATCTGGGTGGAGCCATGGATCGCCAAGTTGGGAGCCAGCTCCCTGGCGAGGCGAGCCAGGCCAATGTCCTGAACGATGAGGGCATCAACCCCGGCCTCCGCTGCCGCCAGGACCAGGTCTGCGGCCTCATCCAACTCAGCAGGAAACACCAACACGTTGAGGGTCAGGAAACCCTTGACGCCCCGCCGGTGCAGCCACTGCATCAACTCTGGCAGTTCCTGACGCTGAAAGTTGGCGGCCCGCATGCGGGCATTGAGGGCATCAACGCCGAAGTACACCGCATCGGCACCGTTGGCGACGGCAGCCTTCAACGCCTCCCAGGTGCCAGCGGGAGAGAGCAATTCCGGCAGGACAGTTGTCATGAACGGCTGGTCATGGGCGCTGCTCATGGACGACTCAAGCGCTGGGCAGGTTCAAACACCTGCAAAGCCTGGGTGGTGCCCTCATAGCGCCAATGCCAAGGTTCGTAGCTCACTCCCTGGCCATTGCCTTCGGGAAACGAGAGCACGAATTGGTACCGAGCCCCATTGGCCTTCAGCCAGGAGAAGGCAGCGGTCTGCTCAAACGATTGGGAGAGGTTGGCGCCAGGTTGGGAACCATCACCGAGATCGATCGCGAAGCCGGTGGCATGTTCTGAGAATCCCGGTGGAGCACTCACCCGAGCCCGTTCACGAGCTGTTTGGTTACGAGCCGACTTCACATCGAAAAACAGGTGCTTCTGTAACGCAATCGAGCGGTAACCACTGAGCACCACCAAATCCACCCCGTCGGCGGCGGCGGCGGTGCGCATGGCCACCAGCGCATCGGCGGCATCCCGTTGCAGTTCAATTCCTGGGGAGATGGCCACCAGCTCGGATGGTTTGACCTCTACATAGGGAAGGTGGCCGAGAAGGCGGCCATCGATGCCTGCCCGCACATTCAGACCTGCCACCGGCGGTGGTCCCAGCAGGCGCCTCAGGGGCTGGGGGAAAACAAGGGCCAAGCCCAAAAGGCCTAAAAGCACGCCTGCGGCTCCTGTGGCGAGCCGCCTAAAGCCCCTGCTGCGACTCGGGACCGAGACCGTGGAACGGCGCGCAACAGGAATGTCTTCGCTTGCCCCCGTTCCCTGGCCTCGCCTGGCACCGATCACCTGAGCTGAGCCTTCGAGCAGTAAAGATCCTAGGTGGGAAGCGGGGAAACACCGGCGGTTCCCCTTGCAACAGTGTTAGCTTCCAGC
>CAMDSS010000202.1 GCA_945907085.1 Cyanobium sp. NIES-981
CACTTGCGTCCAATCAAACCAGCTCAGGGCCGTGTCTTGGCAATAGGCGTTGTTATTTCCCATCTGGGTGCGTCCCACCTCATCGCCCATGCCCAGCATGGGCGTACCCAAGGAGAGAATAAGCAGGGTGAAAAAATTGCGGCGCTGCCGGAGGCGTAAGGCCAACACCTCGGCATCATCGGTTGGGCCTTCGCTGCCACAATTCCAGCTGGCATTATCATCACTGCCGTCGCGGTTGGCCTCACCATTGGCCCCGTTCTGCTTGCCGTTGTAGGCGACCACATCAGCGAGGGTAAAGCCGTCATGGCAGGTGATGAAATTGATGCTGACCTCGGCAGCACGGTTTTCATGGCCATAAATATCTGGGCTGCCAATCAACCGCTGGGCCACCTTGGCCGCCATGCCCGAATCGCCTTTGAGAAAATGACGCACGTCATCGCGAAAACGACCATTCCATTCCTGCCAGTTATCCGCCACGAAACTGCCGACCTGATAAAGCCCGGCCGCATCCCAGGCCTCGGCAATCAACTTGGTTCCCGCCAAGACCGGGTCCGTATCGATATCCCAAAGGATCGGTGGCAGCGGTGACGGCTCCCCAGTCTCATCACGGGAGAGCACGGAAGCCAGATCAAAGCGGAAGCCATCCACGTGCATGTGCTCCACCCAGTAGCGCAAACTGTGGCGAATCATTCGCCTGACTACAGGATTATTGGCATTTAATGTATTAAAGCAACCCGTGTAATCAGCGTAGGTGCTCCGATCCTCTCCCAGCAGGTAATAATCGGAATTCGCGATGCCGCGATAACAAAAAGATGGGCCATCGGCATTACCCTCAGCCGTGTGGTTAAACACCACATCGAGGATCACCTCAATGCCGGCCCGATGCAGGGCCTTCACCAGATCTCGAAATTCATCGAGGGGGCCCATGGGATCAGGGCGAGCGCTATAGCCGTGATGGGGCACAAAAAAGGAAATGGGTTGGTAGCCCCAATAATTCCGCCTGCCTCCCGGTGCATCCAAAGGATCAAACTGGAAGACCGGCAGCAATTCCACCGCCGTAATCCCTAAATCCTTGAGGTAGGGAATCTTCTCGATCAACCCGCCGTAGGTGCCGGCCTTTTGCGGCGTCACACCGGAACTGGGATCGGCGGTGAAGCCGCGCACATGCAGCTCATAAATCACCGTGTCCCGGCTGGGACGCCGCAGCGGTTGATCCCCTTCCCAGTCGTAGGTGCTGGGATCCACCACCACGCTCTTCATGGCCACCGCACTGGGCTGACCCGGTTCACGCCGATAGCCCTCTGGCATCACCAGGGCCAGGCCATAGGGATCCAAGAGCAAATTATTGGAATCGAAACGCAGCCCGTTGGCTGGATCCCAAGGGCCATGCACGCGATAGCCATAAACCTGGCCTGGGCTAAGTCCGGCTACAAAACAGTGCCAATAGTGATAGGTGCGATAGGTCTCCCCCTCAAGCACCAACACCTGGGAAGGCTCTGGGGATGATGGGTTCTCAAACAGGCACAACTCCACCTTGGTGGCGTCCCTGGCATAAAGGCTGAAATTGACGCCACCCGGCAGGGGGGTTGCCCCCAGGGGCGCACTTGAGCCTGGAGACAAGGCAACTTGGTGCACAGATGCAACGCGCCCCAGGGCGCAGCGCGGGCCCACCCATGATGGCGCGAATCAGCCGAGTCCCAGTAACTTGGGGCAGAGCTTGTTGCTTATCGCGTGGACATCACCGTTGTAGAGCTGTTGGTGCCATCGGCACAAACAGACCTGGCCGAAGGAGCCTTGATGCTCTTACGGGTCTTCACGGGGATCTGCTTTATCCGCCACGGCTGGCCCAAGCTGCGCAACCTCAAAACCTGGGCTACGGCGATGAAAACGCCCCAGTGGCTCTGTTTCCTCTCCGCCTTTTCGATGTGGGGAGCGGGCATCGTGCTGATCCCTGGGCTGCTCACACCGCTTGCGGCCTTAGCCATCCTCGTCTCGATGGCCTACGCGATGGTGCTCGAAATCGCTTCAGGCTTTCCCTTCATTGGCCCCGATCCCTATCAAATTCCAGCAGGGGATTACGCCGGCCCCATGGGTGTGGGCGACCCCCCCAGCTGGGAGAAAGCAGCGATGTATGTGGTGATGTGTGTGGTATTGGCCACCTGTGGGGGCGGCCTTTTTTCCCTCGACAATCTGATCATTGCCGACATGCTGAAGGCTCTGATCGGCTGAGCTGGCATGCCGCAAGCAATGCCTCGCTTCTTTTTGGGCTGGGTTTATGGCCCATGGGCAGCGTCGGCCGTGGTCAATTTGGCCGCCCTGCGGTTGATGATGACCGACGATTTCAACTTGCACAGCCATGGCTGGAGCCTCTTCGGGAGCGGAGCCATCTGTTTTTCGATTGGCTGCGTCAGCAAGGTGTCTTGGGAACTGGCCAAACTCAACCGCACCCTTCCCCGGGATCGTCAAATCGTTGAACACATGGTTCTGCATTAACCAGGGGGATGGGAAGTAAGCGTCTGATCACCATCATCACCTTGCCCTGGATTGCCGCCGCCTTGGTGTTGCTGCTGGTGACCAAATTGCGGGACGACGCCCTCCGCTGGCATTGGGGACTGTTTGGCAATGCCGCCATTTGCTTTTCGATTGGCTGCCTAGCCCGAACCAGCGTGCTGCTGCACGACAAGGTCCAGGCGGAAAAGAAAGCTGCAGCCGGCCTTGCGAGCCAAGCCAACGGACCGAGCCCCTCCCGCCCATGACCGTCAGGGCGCGGCAGTCGGCATGGATTGCCTTAGCCGCCGCCCTTGGCCTGGTGTTCCCCAGCCCCAGGAACTCGTGGGCAGAGCCCCTTCCAAAACCCTCAGCCTCCCTGCTGCGCAGCCTGGATCGCTTCGAGAAGGATCTGCAGCTCCTGGATCAGACCCTGCCAAACCCGGTCCCTAGCGCCGCCCGTGCCAAGGGGAAGAGGGTCGCAACGGACCAAGTCGATGGAACACCGACAAGCATTCTGACCGGCCTCGGGCCACCTGCGCCTGGAGCCATACCCAGCAGCATCGAAGCCGTCAGGATTCAGCGCAGGGTTCGCCTCAGCCTGCCCATGGCCCTGGAGGTAGCTGTTCGCAACGACCCCGAGCTGGCAGAGCAAGTGGCAGCGGTTCGAGAGCGACAAGGCTGGCTGACTTCCGTGCGGGGGCGCTTCTGGCCCGAACTCTCCCTGCTGGCGGGAAGTGGCTACAGCCAAAGGCGCACCGACAGCACCGCCTGGCAGGGGAACGAAGGCATCTACCCAGCTGGCTCCCCATTCCTGGTGAGAACAGGAGGCTGGAACCAAATCCAACAAAACCTCCAGGTCACCACCGCTGGCTTGGGGCTCAATTGGGAGCTGGTGAGTTTTGAACGCAATGCAGCCCTGGCCGAATCCAAAGACGAACTCAAGGCCTCCCAACAGCGCTATGCCAACCGCCTACGCCAACTGCAACTCGACGTCAGCCTGGCCTACTACGGGCTTCAGTTGGCCGAGCAACTGACGCGGGTCCGGCAGGCCGTCGTCAACAACGACGCGATCGTGAGGGGGGAAGTTTCGGCCCTGAAGCGCTCGGGATTGGTTCCCAGGCTGGATTTGCTCCGGGCCGATGCGGCCCTGCAACAAAGTCAGTACCGGCTTGAGCAAGCTGATGCCCTGCGGTTGAGTCGCCAACGCCAAATCAGCAACCTGATCAACGTCCCCTTTGATGTCACCGTCACCGCGTCTGAGGCGGTGGCGCTGCAGCCACCGTGGCCCTTGAATCTGCAGCAAACCCTGATCCAGGGCTTTGCCCAAAATCCCCAAATGCTGGCCCTGCAGGCGGCCCGGGATGCGCTGATCAACCAGGCCAATCGGCGGGCGGCAGAGTTGCTGCCCAGCCTGAGGCTGTTTGCCCAGGCGGGCTACGGAGAGGTGATCTCCGATGAACCGCTCATCAACCTGAATGGCTGCTGTGGTGCCACCCACATCCCCGCGCTCTACAGCCAAAGCGCCGACTGGGCAGCAGGCCTGCAATTCCGCTGGCGCCTATTCGACGGCGGGGTCACCAGCGGGGCCGCATCGGCCAGCCGGGCTGCATCAGAACGCACCGAGCAAGCCCTGGCCCGGGAGCGCAATGGCATCCGCCAGCGGATGGAAGCCGCCTTCTTCGACCACCGCGCAGCCCTGCGCCAAATCGTGGCCTCCCGGGCGTC
>CAMDSS010000203.1 GCA_945907085.1 Cyanobium sp. NIES-981
AAGCCCATCGCACATCGCGATCACAGTTGGAGCCTGGGAAAACGACGATCCCGACGGTCATGCCTGTGGCCCCCCCTGGGTTTCAGCCAATTCCAGACTCCAGTCTTCAATGACTGGGTTGGCCAGAAGGCGATCACTAAGCAGCTCGATCTGGGCCTGGGCTGTGGCGCGATCGGGGGCCTCGAGCTCCACGTGGATCGACTTGCCAATTCTCAAGGTTTTGATGCCGTCAACACCCAAACGGGCTGCGGCAGCACGGGTGGCCTCCCCGGCGGGGTCGAGCACAGACGACCTGAGGGAGACCTGAACGTGGGCGCTAAAGAGAGGCACCTGGGCAGCCAATGGTTTGTTAAATCTTGACAGCCCAAGGGTTCAGGCCCCACGGCTGCGGCCAGGGTGAACCATGGCATCGGTTCCAAGGGCCCCAAGATTTGGCAAAGGCTCCCGCCACGGATCGCGCAAAGGTTTTCACCGGCTGGTCTTGGTGCTGACCTGGGCAATCGTGGGCTGGACCCATGGAGCGAACGCCCAGACGGTTGCCCTGCAGTGCCAGTTGGGTGGCGGAGCATGGCAACCCTGCCGGATGCACGTTCAGGACATCGGCAGGACCTGGCGGATTGAGATGGGCAAGGACACTGTCCTCTTCCGCCATGACGGTGGAGGCACCATTGCCATGAAGCGGCGGGGTCGTGGTTGGAGGCTGGTGCAAACCCGCTGGATTGGGGTGCCAGCCTCGGCCCAAGGCGCCCTCTGCTGGGACAGCCTCTGTGCCCTTGGGGCGGTTCCCCTGGATTAGGCCCCTGGATTAGGCAAGTGCCCCTTTCAGGGTGGATTCCAACTGGTCTTGCTTGAGGCCGAAGCCCAGCACCACCAGTTCAAGGCCGTCCTGTTTGGGGGATCCAGGGGTGTCGTCGGCTTCGAACCAACACTCCAACCGCGGACCCACTCCCTGAATTTGCAACGGCCTGGCCTTACCTGGTAACCAGAGACGCCCCTTGACCCGAATCAGGGCTCCGGAAGCGATTAGGGCGCGAAGGCTGATGTCCAGTCGTTCACGGTCAAAGACGCCGGGCAGGTTGATCGCCAGCGACTCCATAGCTACGTGGGTGTGGTCGTGGTGGTCGTGATCGTGGTGGGCGTCATGACCGTGATCGTCATGGTGATGGTCGTCGTGATCGCGATGATCCTGGTCATGCGCTCCGTGGCTCTTGACAGGTCTCTGGTCAGTGCTTTGGCGGGTAAGCCCTAACACCAGGGCCGGATCAATCTGCCCCCGTTCCATGGGCAGGACAGGCGTTCCAGGCCGCAGGGATGGACGGAGGCGGTCCTGCAATGCGGCCAACGCCGCTGGATCGAGGCTGTCTGCCCGGCTGACCAGCACCAGATCGGCGGCTTCGAGCTGTTCTTCAAACAGTTCCTCAATGGCCGTGGCGTGATCCAGGCTTGGATCGGCCAAGCGCTGGGCCTCAAGGGCTTCAGGGTTGGCCACCACATGGCCGGCCGCCAGGGCCTCGCCATCGACCACCGCCACAACGCCGTTCACCCGGGTTCGGGTTCGAATCTCTGGCCAGGCAAAGGCCGCAATCAGCGGTTCAGGAAGCGCGAGGCCACTGGTTTCCACGACGATGCCGTCGAGCTTGTCGGCCCGCTCCAGCAGCCGCTCCATCGTGGGCAAGAAATCATCTTGAACCGTGCAGCACAGGCAACCGTTGGCTAGCTCGACAAGGCGACCCTCGAGCTCATCCTCTGGGCAGAAACCACAACTGCGGAGCAGGTCACCATCGATGCCAACCTCCCCAAATTCATTCACCACTACGGCAAGCCGCAGACCACTGGAGAGCAACAGCTGGCGCAGCAGGGTGGTTTTGCCAGCCCCTAGAAATCCCGTCACCACGGTGACCGGAAGGCGATTCAAACGAGTGGTCATCCGAAGAATGGGTCCGAGCAGGGGATGGGTGGAATCATCGGGACCGGAAGCGTCAACCTAGGCGCCACCAAACCCGTGGATCAGGGACGGCAGGCCAGGCTGTCGCGGGTTTGAATTCCTGTGGTGGGATTCGTTCCGGTGGCCCGCAAACAAAGGGCTTTTTGCTGGGGAAGATCGAGCACAGCATCACTGAAATCGGCACCCGTGATCGTGGCCCCTTTGAAATGGCTCTGCATCAGCATCGCGTTGCGCAACACCGCATTCGAGAGATCGCTGTCTTCGAAATGGCTGGCATAGGCCACCACGTCTTCGAGGTTGGCGCCTTGAAGATTGGCACCCTTCAAATCTGAGCTGTTGAACACGGCTCCGCGCAGATCGCTCTCGCTGAGATCAAAGCCCGCCAAGGAAGCTTTAAGAAATTCCTGCTGTTGAAGATTGCGGCCATGCATGTCGGGTTGCAAATCCTGCAGGGACCTTTGGCTGCGTAATTCCGGTGCCGTGATTGCAGCCGCGGGTTGCGCCAAGCCAACCAGCAGGCTCAAACCCAGCAGGGCAACCACCAATCCTTGCTGGCATCGACGGACAACGGAGATCAAGGGCACGCAACTACGGTGGTTCATCAAGTTATGCCAAATATGGCAATGACGCTGCGGGTGGTGGTCCCCCCCCACCCCTTGATTGGCCATTGGTTAAGCGTGCTGCGGGATCGCCACACCCCATCGGCCATCTATGCCAGTGCGACCGCCGAATTGGGTCGCTGGCTCACCTATGAGGCCCTGCGCGATTGGCTTCCCCATCGCCCGATCGCGATTGAATCCCCCTTGGCCCCAACCGAAGGGGAGATCGTGGATCCAGCGGTTCCCCTGGTAGCGGTTCCCTTGCTGCGTTCAGGGCTTGGCCTCTGGCAGGGGGCCCAGTCGGTGCTGCCCTCAGCCCAGGTTGCCCACCTGGGTCACGGCATCAATGGGCTGCCCGAGATCATCGATGCCCGCTGCGGCGTGCTGGTGTTTGCCTCCGAGATCGCCACCGGCCAAGGGTTGATCCATGCCCTCGAGCAGCTCCAGGCCCGCGGCGTTGAAGGCGACCGCCTGAGGGTGGTGACAGCCTTGGCCTCCAGCGCGGGACTCAAGGCCGTGGGCGAACGCTTCTCCAATCTCACCCTCTACACCGCCTGTATCGATCCCGACCTGGATTCCCATGGCCGGATTGTTCCAGGCATGGGCCATGTTTCAGCCCGCCTCTTTGGCTCCAGCGGAGCAGTTACTTCCCCGCCAACTCCCTAGGCTGGATTTTCAAGACCAATTTCTATGGGCGTTCGTAACGGCGACTTGGGTTCCCGCGGGGGCGGCGGCGGCATGGTGAGTGCCATGGCCGGTTCCCTCATCGGAGCAGCGGGGCTGGCCTGGTGGTTGCTCTCAGAGGCGGAGAAGCGGCGGTTGGAGGGACGGCAACTCAGGGTCCTGCGCCTCTCACGCCATGCCGAGGCCGAGGATTTCGATCAGGCCCCCACGGCCCGTCCCCTCAGCAGCATCCAGGGCCAAAAGGATTTGCACAACAAAGTGCACGAACTGAACCAAGCCATCGAAGACGTGCGTCGCCAGCTGGAAGGCATGGCCACCAGCCGGTAGGTTGACCATCCAGCCCCACCCACGCTGAACATGCTCCGTTCCGCCGCGATCACCCAAGGAATCCAACGGTCCCCCAACCGGGCCATGTTGCGGGCGGTTGGTTTCGGCGATGGCGATTTCAACAAGCCGATCATTGGCATCGCCAACGGCTACAGCACGATTACCCCCTGCAACATGGGGCTCAACGACCTAGCCCTGCGGGCAGAAGCGGCCGCCAAGGCAGCTGGCGCCATGCCCCAGATGTTTGGAACCATCACCGTGAGTGATGGCATCTCCATGGGCACCGAAGGGATGAAGTACTCCCTGGTGAGCCGCGAAGTGATCGCCGATGCCATCGAGACAGCCTGCAACGGTGAATCGATGGATGGGGTGCTCGCCGTTGGTGGCTGCGACAAGAACATGCCCGGCGCCATGCTCGCGATGGCCCGGATGAATATTCCGGCGATCTTTGTCTACGGCGGCACAATCAAGCCTGGAAAACTGGGGGGCTGCGACCTTACGGTAGTGAGTGCTTTTGAAGCCGTTGGTCAATTTGCTGCGGGCAAGATTGACGATGAACAACTGATGGCCGTCGAAAAGAATGCCTGTCCAGGGGTTGGAAGTTGTGGGGGGATGTTTACGGCCAACACGATGAGTTCGGCGATTGAGGCCAT
>CAMDSS010000204.1 GCA_945907085.1 Cyanobium sp. NIES-981
AGCCCGCCACCAGATACCAGATCACGTTGCCTACGAGCCCCAGGGGCCCGGTGCCCAGATCGACTTGACCGGTGAGCTCCCGACGGCTGATGGCCTCCTGGCCAAAGGGCCAAAAGGAGAAACTGCCGATCACAAAGCAGGCCCTAGCCCAGGGCAGGCCAACGATCGTGATGGCGCAGAGCACTCCCGCCAGCCACCAGCCCAGGCCCATCACCAGCCCGCCGAGCACAAACCACAGAACATTCAGAAGAAAACTCAGCATGGTTCGGTCGATTCGCCAGGTTTCATTGGTCAGGGGTGGGTTGGCAAGGGTTTAGACGGCACAAAACTGAGCAGGTTGTCGGCGGGGCTGTAGGTGAAATGGCCCGGGGTGGGGCTGACTTTGGCGGGAGGATCTTTTTCCAGCTTGGCGTAAAAAGCAGCGAGCTCTTTGATGCGCTCGTCGTAGCCGGGGTGGGTGGAATCGGGCTCGGTGGCACTGCCATCACCGCTGGATTTGTGCAGGAAGACGAGGTCGCCGATGCAGATGCGGCCCTTGTAGCCGGCCCTGGCCATCATCACGGCGGAATCGCGATCGGCCTCCAATTCCTGTTGGCAGGATTTGGAGTAGGTCAGCTCGTCTTGTTTCTTTTCGGGGGCTGAACGAATCGTGTTGTTGACGTAGTAGCTGGCCTGGAACACATGGTTGCGCTGGATGTGGGCGATCTCGTGGGCCGCAGCCGGGTCAGCTACCTCGAGGGCTGGCAGGTGATTGCAGAGGCCAACCGCATCTTTTGTTTTGATGGCTGGGAGCGCTGCACCCTGATCAGCCGCTGCGTTGCTGAACACGAAAGGCCTGTGGGGCGTGATCGCAAAAGCGGCTGGGGCATCACCTACATCGCCCGGGTGCGCATCACCATCACCGCAGGTAACCGCACGCTGATCCGCGAGGGCTCGGGCGCCGGCCATGGCATTGACATCGATCAGGGCCTGGCCCATGAATCAGCCCTGAAAGAAGCGAAAACCGATGCCACCAAACGGGCCTTGATGACCTTTGGCAATCCCTTTGGCCTGGCGCTTTACGACAAGCAGCAACGCCAGGTGAGTGGGGCTACAGCTCCAGCGCAGGCTCTGCCAGCTGAGAACAAGCCAGCCCAGGCACAACCAGTTCAGGCCAAACAAGGCGAGCCCAAACCTGCCACCACAGATCACCCCCTGGGTGCTGCCGCCATCACGGCCCTGCAGGAGCGCATCAAGGCCCTGGCCCCTGCTCGCCTTGCGGCTTTCTCCAAGGGTTTTCGCGCTGCCTTCCAGGTTCCCGCTGCCCAACCCTCCCTGGCGGGGCTGATCACCAGCTCCCTGCACCAGCGCTGGATTGAGGACTTCCTGGCAGATAGCGCACCAGCTTGAGCCGTGAAATCTGCTTACTCTTGGTTTGGCAAAAGGGCTTCCGCCATGTCGACACTGAGCCAGCTGGATTGGGCTGATTGCCCGGCCGTGGAAAAGGATCCCCAGCGCGTCAGCGGCGCCTGGGTGTTCCGCGGCACCCGGATTCCAGTGGCCGCCCTCTTCCAGAACCTGGAAGACGGTGTATCGCTCGCAGAGTTTGTGGAGATCTTCCCTGGGGTGACCACAGAGCAGAGCCGGCTGGTGCTCGAGCACGCCGCCAGAAGTACGGCGGTGGCCCTGGCGTAGTGCAGATCCTGTTTGATCAGGGGACACCGGCTCCCCTGCGGCGATTCTTGACAGCTCACGACGTGAGTACGGCCTACGAGCAGGGCTGGTCCACCGTGACCAATGGCGATCTCATTCGCCTGGCAGAGCAGCAGGGCTATGAGCTGCTGATCACAACGGACACCAACCTCCGTTACCAGCAGAACCTGAAGACCCGCGCGATCGCGATCCTTGTGCTCTCCACCACAAGTTGGCCACGTATCAGATCCGCGGCAGAGCTCGTGGTGGTTGAGGTGGCCGGCATCCGAGCTGGCGAATACTGCGAACTAAGGATTCCTTGATTCGCCAACCGGCCATAACCATGGACCAGCAACGACGGAATTTCCAAAGCGCTTGAATGGACAAAGGACACACTGCTCCGCAGAGCTTGATTAAGACTTGATTAACTATTTCATAAGACAAGAGATTATTTTTCGCGGCCAAGATGACCAATACGTAAATGCACTCAAAGGCAATTGAAGAGAGCAAAAGCCTGCTAACCTACGAAGCATGCTTAATCCTTAACGCAGACAATGGCTTCGCTAGGCTTTTCGCAAGTTAATGCTTTGTTTTCGATTAAATCATTTCGAAATTTTTGGGTAGCAAATATAGTTTCGAATTTAGGTACCAGTGCATTTGTGATGGCCATCTCATGGCTTACCGTCAAGGAGTATGGAGCATTCGGAATTGCATCACTAGCGCTTGGCTATGGGATACCACAATTTTGCTTACAGATCATCGGGGGCTCGGTTGCCGATCGCTTTGCCCGCAGAAGGCTCTACGCTATTACTGAAACAAGCCTGCTTGCCTCAGCCGGAATCTTACTCATCGCATCCGTTACCGGTCCAGTCCCCCTTTGGCTCCTCGTGGGAGTCAATGCAGTCAATGGCGCCATCTCTTCTTTCGACACTCCAGCAAGAAGCGCTCTTATAACTGAAATGGTTGCCCCTGATCAAGTCATAAATGCGCAACAAGCGTATAGCACTTCCTCGAGTATCACGAATATTTTTGGCCCTGCATTGGGTGGAATTCTATTGAGCATTGGCAAAGGAGAGGGCAGCCATGAAGAGATAGCTTTTCTATTTAATGCGATTAGCTTCATCCCACTACTTGCATGCATACAATCCTTGCCACTTACTCATTTCGACAAAAAGGATAAACCCAAGGAGGCCGGACTGGTCCAAGGCGCACTCGATGGAATTCAATTTGTCCGAACGAGACGGGATCTTCGAATTCTTCTATTGCTTCTTGCTTTTGTGATGCTTCTTGGCATGCCCTTTCAAGCCCTCCTACCTATATTTGTAAGTACCCATTTGAATCCAGAGTCTGGCCATGTCTTTTATGCATCACTTCTATCGGCCGTAAGCCTAGGTGGCTTTTGCTCTTCTCTAATCGGATTCGAAGAAGGTACAATGTCACGCCCTGGCCTTCTATTGATTATTGCCAGCTTGACTTTAGGGTTGTCCATTTTAGTACTCGTATCAAGTGGCGTCATCCATTGGGCCTCATTAGCAGCCTTTTTCGCTGGAGCTGGTGGAACACTTGTCATCAATTACGACAACGCGCTGATAGAGAAAAACACACCCATGGAGCTGCAGGGGCGTATCGCCTCCATAGCTAGCCTGACCAAGGGGCTTCAGGCATTTAGCGTTGCAGCGGCTGGATACCTCATCCATATCCTGTCGCATGCACCATCAAGCACAACCTCAGGCTATTTAGAAGTTCAGGTATCTTTAGCGCTTATCTTGCTGTTAAGTGTATGCACGCTATCTCCCTCTCTCTATAAGATTCGTCAGACACAAACCTCCTCCTGACTTCCTTCAGCCTTGAAGTCAAAACACGGCGTTTTCAGCAATGTCAGGGGTAGGGTCGCCGGCTAGGCCTTTTCTGAGTTTTTTGCGGCATTTGAGGCTCCTGTGCTTTAGATCCCCATTGCCGCCAGCTAGAGCGCGCGCCCAAAAGGAAAGGCCCCGGGTGAACCACCACCTAGGGCCTTCGCCCGCAGACAGAAACTGCCCCCGGGCAACAACATCGTGAAATGGTGCTCCGCCCCCATCATGACGGGTCACGACTGGGCCCGATCAGGCCCCCTCGGCCAGCGAACCTTGCAGCAGCGGGATGAGTTGCTCCAGGGCCACGCCGCGACTGGCCTTCAACAGCAGGGAGTCACCGGAAGACAACCAGGGCTGCACCAAACCAGCTGCTTCCGCTGGGGTGGTGGCAAGGGCGAGCTGCTTCAGGCCTTGGGCGGCCCCTGCCATTACCCTCCCCTCCTGACCGCCATCGACGATCACCAGGCCATCGAGCTGGAGATCGGCAGTCCGCTTGGCCACCTGGCGGTGAAGCTCCAGGCTTTGGTCGCCCAATTCGAGCATCGTGCCCAACACGGCAAAACGGCGCCCGGGCTGGGCCGCCAGCAAATCGAGGGACGCCAACACAGCTTCCGGCGAAGCGTTGTAGGTCTCATCCAAAACCTGGACCCCGCCGATCACGAGCCGCCGGCTGCGGCCACC
>CAMDSS010000205.1 GCA_945907085.1 Cyanobium sp. NIES-981
ACACCCTGGGGCTCGAAGCGGTGGGTGATCAGATTGAGCAGGGTGGCGCCAGCCCTTTTGGCTGCTGAGGTGATGGCGGTCCTGAGGAAGGCTTCGTCGTCGAGCTTGGCGGGATCGCAGTTGTAGAGCTCGAGAATGCAGTGCTTACCAACGGTGTCACTGACTGGAAACGGGTCGCTGAGAGCTCCAGACTGGAGAGTCGCAGGTTGGAAGGAAGAAGAAGCACCAGTCCATCCCGGGTTGGGGTGGAGGCAGGGCGGGGCCTGGGTCATCAAAAAAAGCTTGAACAAGCCGCCAACCTTACGTGCCTGGGGCCACCTGACCCGCTTGCATTCGGATCACCTGACTGTCCTGCCGCCAGCCGCCCTTAAACGCTTCGAGGTGGGTGGCGCTCACCAGGCATTGGTGCCCCTCGCCCACCGCTTCGAGTAGCAAGTGCTGGCGGCCTGGGTCCAGCTCTGCGAGCACATCGTCGAGCAAGAGGAGGGGAGGTTCGCCAATCACCTCCCCCACCAGCTCCAGCTCGGCCAATTTCAGGGCTAAGACCAGGGTGCGTTGCTGGCCTGCGGAGCCGTAGCGGCGGGCCGGTTGGCCGCCAAGCAGCAGGCCCACCTCATCGCGGTGGGGGCCCACACTGCATTGGCCGAGTCGCCACTCCTCGCTGCGCTGGGCGGCGAGCTGCTCTTGTAAGGCCGCCCGCCAGGGCTCTTCGGCTTCGACGCCCTCGAGTTTGGTGCCGCTTTGGTAAGCGAGTTCAAGCAGCTCACGGCCCCCGCTCAGGCGTTGTTGCCAAGCGCAGGCCAGGGGCTCTAGCCGGCGTAACGCCCGGGCCCGGCGCCGATGCAGGCGGGTGCCGATCACCGCCATTTGAAAGTCAAAGGCATCCAGCAAGGCATTGGCTTCCGTGCCCCCCAGGCCGCGGCGCAGGAGCTGGCTGCGCTGGCGCAGCAGGCGCCCGTAGCGGCTGAGCAGCTCCCCATAGACCGGTTCCAGTTGCAGCACCACCCGATCCAGCCATTGGCGGCGCCCGGCCGGTTCGCCCCTCACCAACTCCAGATCCAGGGCGCTGAAGCCCACGCAGCGGAGCGATCCCAACAGGTTGTGCTGGCGCTCCAGCACCTTGCCGTTGCGCTGGGCCGTGCGGCCACCACTCCGGCGCAGGGCCAGTTGGAGCACATCCCCTTCGATGGTGCGGGCGCGCAAGCAGCTTTCCTTCTCCCCATGGGCGATCAGGTCACGGTCGGAGCTGGTGCGGTGGGAGCGCAGGCTGCCGAGCAGTTCCACGGCTTCGAGCAGGTTGGATTTGCCTTCGCCATTGGGACCGATCACCAGAAGCCTGGGAGCGTTGAACTCCAGGCTCAGCTCGGTGAGATTGCGAAAGTGCAGCAGCTCCAGGCGGTGCAGCCGGATGGGTCTGAAGCGGTGAGCCGTTAAGGTAGGCCCATCGGGGTGCAGCCCTGGTGTTGGGCATGTAGCTCAGTTGGATAGAGCATCAGATTCCGGTTCTGAGGGTCGGGGGTTCGAGTCCCTCCATGCTCGTTTGGTTCGTCGCTCATTTAACCCTTCCTGCCGGAACAGGAAGGGCTTTTTTGTGGCTAAAAGCCGTTTTAAAGGTTGTTCTGCTGGCCTTGCCTAGCGGAGTTTGAGGCCCATGGCCCGGATTCCGCCTGGGTCCACCACGAAGCCGTAGCGCTCTAGGGCCCGGAGCGCTTCGGGGGGGGCGGAGAGGGAGATGCTGCAGCCGGATAGCTCCCTGCGCAGCCTGGCTAGGGCTCCGTACACCAGGGAGGCCAGCACTTCATCCTGGGCGGGGTCGGCAGGGTCGCAGCAGAGATCCCACAGGTTCGCGTTGAGAGCCAAGTCACTGGTTGTCCTGACAAATCCCACCAGTTCCCCATCGGATCGCTCCACTGCCAGGTGCCAGATGCTGCGCTCGAGCACCCGCTGCCAGCGCCCCGCTTCCCGGGGCTGATCACCACCGAGCACCAGGAGCCGGTTGAGAGCTTCGGCGCTGGGGAAGGGATCAGCCAGGAGGCTGTAGCCCTCCCGCAACAGGGGGATGGGCGGATGGCTGCGAAAGGGGAGCAAGGGCAGGCCCTGAGGGAGAAAAGGATGAGAACGGCGGCCTAGCCGGTGTTGCGCAAGCCAGCGGCGATGCCATTGATCGTGAGGAGGGCCCCGCGCAGCAGCTCACTGCGGCTGTAGGTACGACCGTCGTCGCTGGGGTTCATGGCCTCACTCATCGGCGGTTGGCGGTTTTGATCCCGCAGCCGGCGCAGCAGGGCCACTTGCAAAAAGCCCAAGGGAATGATCGTTCGGTTGCGGAGATCCACCGAGAGCTGGAGGGCGGGATCGCCATCGAGCAACCGGCTGTGGCCCGTGATTTTCAGCACCAGATCCCGGGTGAGCTCGAATTCGTGGGCAATGGTTTGGAAGATGTGCTCAAACGCTTCGCGGTGCTCAGGGCGTCCGAGGGCCTGCACGTAGTGATGGGCCAGGTCGATGTCGACCTTGGAGAGGGTCATCTCCACTTTGGAGATCAGCATCCGGAAGAAGGGCCAGCGTTGGTAGAGCAGCCGCAGCAGTTCGAGTTGTTCGGGATCCTGGTCCAGTTCCTCCTGGAGGGCAGCGCCCACGCCAAACCAGCTGGGCAGCAGGAAGCGGCTTTGGGTCCAACCAAACACCCAGGGAATGGCCCGCAGGCTGGATAGATCCTTGGCTCCCCCCTGGCGGCGGGCCGGCCGGCTTGAGATCTGCAGTTTGCTGATTTCTTCAATCGGGGTGACCTGCTGGAAAAAGGCGACCAGATCCGGGTTGTCGTGCACCAGGGCCCGGTAGTGGTCGCGGGAGCGGGCCGCCAGCCGGCCCATCAGCTCGTTCCAGCTGGGGGTGTCATCCACGGGGGTGCTGACCAGGCTGTTCTGGAGCACGGCCGTGGTGACCGTTTCGAGGTTGTACAGGGCCAGTTCGGGCAGGGCGTACTTGGACGCCAAGACTTCACCCTGTTCGGTGATTTTGATCCGCCCAGCCAGGGTGCCACTGGGCTGGGCCAGGATCGCCTGGTAGGCAGGACCGCCGCCCCGTCCCACCGAGCCCCCCCGGCCGTGGAAGATGCGCAGGGCGATGCCATTGCCAATGGCGATCTGCTGCAGGGCGATCTGGGCCTTATGGATCTCCCAGTTGCTTGAGAGGAAGCCGGAATCTTTGTTGCTGTCGGAATAGCCGAGCATCACCTCCTGGAGGGGTTGGCTGGCCTCATGGCTGCTGAGCAGTTCGCGGTAGAAGGGCTCTTGGAAGAGCTGCTCCATCACGGCTGGGGCCCCTTGAAGGTCCTCGACGGTTTCAAACAGGGGCACCACCAGCAAGGTGGATTGATGGGCCATGGGATCCACCAATCCCGCCTCCTTGGCGAGCAGCAGCACCTCCAGCAGGTCCGACACCGTGTGACTCATCGAGATCACGTAGGTGCGACAGATGCGTTGGCCGAATTCCTGCTGCAGCCGTTGCAGCATGCGGAACACGTCAAAGGTTTGCTGGGTGGTTTCAGTCCATGGAGTGCTGACGGGGACCAGCGGCCGTCGGGTTTGCAGCTCCTTCAGCAGCCAGGCCACCCGGGTGGCTTCGTCCATCTCGCCGTAGGGCACGGCCAGCTGGAGATAGCGGCTGAGTTCGTCGAGGGCATCGCTATGGCGGGTGCTCTCCTGGCGTATGTCGAGGCTGGCCAGGCAGAAGGCAAAAATTTGGGCCTGGCTGATCAAGTGCTGCAGCGACTCGCAGCTCAAGCCCGTGCCCTCCAGGCTGTCTTGAATCAGTTCGAGGTCGTTGCGGAACTCATCAACGGTGCTGTAGTGAAGTTCTTGGCTATTGGATCCCTGGCCGTCCCAGGGCGATTCCCAGCCGGCATCGGCCAACTTTTGATTGCGCTTGTGGGTAAGGCGCAGCCGTTCCAGGGTGTAGCTGAGTTTCAGCCGGTAGGGCTCGAGGCGGAACCGGGCGGCCTTGGCTTCGTAAATCTCGGGGAAGCGCAGTCGGTCCATCTCGAGTGACTCGAGCAGGGCCGGGCTCACCTGGCTCCACTGCATCGAAATGCTGAGCTGGTCGCGGAGGTCGTCGACGGATTTGATGTAGAGCTCGAGCATCAGCTGGCGCTGATAGCAGGCCGTGCGCCAGGTGATCTGGGGCGTGACAGACGG
>CAMDSS010000206.1 GCA_945907085.1 Cyanobium sp. NIES-981
CAGGCCGTTTCGATCACATTGGTCTGGATCTTGAGGTTGTCGAGCAGGAAGTCGGCCGGGTAGGTGCTGTTGGCCACAATGCCGCCCACCTTGGCGGCCGCCAGCACCACCACGGTGGGCTGGTGCTGGGCAAACCAGGCGGCCACAGCGGCGGGATCTAGCAGATCAAGCTCGGCGCGGCTGGCGGTAAGAAGACTGCCACCCTGGGCCGGATCGCCATAGCCCGAGCGCTGCAGGGCACGGCCGATGGCGCTCCCGGCCATGCCGCGGTGACCGGCCACGTAGATCCGGTCGGCCGGGGTGATCAGGGAGGTCATGGTTTTTGCGGCTGCCACCGCAGCAGCATTGGTGGGTGGATTCTCCATCGAACCCACCACCGCAAAGCCCTTGCGGCGCAGCAGGGCCTCTTTGGCCGCCTCTTCCTTATCAGCCGCCACCATCTCGGCCACCAGCTCTTCGAGGGTGGTGGTGGGCGTCCAGCCCAGTTTTTCTTTGGCTTTACTTGGATCGCCCAGCAGGGTTTCCACCTCGGCGGGACGGAAATAGCGCGGGTCGATCCGCACCACCACGGCACCGGTGTCGGCGCGGCGGCCGATCTCCTCTACACCCTCACCCTGCCACCGGATTGGCTGCTCGCCATCAACCCCCCAACCAAGCTCCACTGCCGCCAACTCAATGAAGCGGCGCACCGTTTCCTGGCGGCCGGTGGCAATCACGAAATCCTCGGGCGTTTCTTGCTGCAGCATCCGCCACTGCATCTCCACGTAATCGCGGGCATGGCCCCAATCGCGCAACGAATCGAGGTTGCCCATGAACAAACACTGATCCAGCCCTGCATCAATACGCGCCAAGCCCCGGGTGATCTTGCGAGTCACAAAGGTTTCACCACGGCGGGGTGATTCGTGGTTAAACAAGATGCCATTGCATGCGTACATCCCGTAGGCCTCGCGGTAGTTCACCGTGATCCAGTAGGCGTAGAGCTTGGCCACTCCGTAGGGGCTGCGGGGATAAAACGGTGTGGTTTCTTTTTGGGGAATCTCCTGCACCAACCCATAAAGCTCACTGGTGCTGGCCTGATAGATCCTGGTCTTTTCTTGGAGGCCCAGCATCCGCACTGCCTCTAGGATCCGCAACGTGCCAAGCGCATCACTATTGGCCGTGTATTCCGGCGCCTCAAAGCTGACCGCCACATGGCTTTGGGCTCCTAAATTATAAATTTCATCGGGCTGCACCTGCTGAATAATCCGAATCAGATTGGTGGAATCGGTGAGATCGCCATAGTGGAGAACGAGCCGAGGATCCTGCTCGTGGGGATCTTGATAGAGATGGTCAATCCGGCTGGTGTTGAAGCTGCTAGCCCGGCGCTTGATCCCGTGCACCGCATAGCCCTTCTCCAACAGCAGCTCAGCCAGATAGCTGCCGTCTTGGCCCGTAATCCCCGTAATCAGGGCTGTTTTTGCGGTGCCCGAAGTAGGCATATGGGGAGAGGGCTAATCCTGCGTAGAGGTTGGCATAGCTTGGACTCCAGCAAACGGGGCTTGGTTGGCCAACCTCCTGATCACCGGCGGCGCCGGCTTTATTGGCAGCCATACGGCCCTGGTGCTGCTGGGAGCGGGCCACCGGCTGGTGGTGCTCGATAGCTTTGCCAACAGCTCGCCTGAGGCCCTGGTGCGGGTGGCGGAGCTGGCGGGCCCTGAAGCAGCCACAAGGCTCCAGGTGATCGAGGGCGACATCCGCTCAGAGCACGATCTGGAGCGGGCCTTCGCTGCCTGCTCAGCGCTGGGCAGTAAGCCCGCGGATGCGGTGATCCACTTCGCGGGCCTCAAGGCCGTGGGGGAATCGGTGGCCGAGCCCCTGCGCTACTGGGATGTGAACCTCTCTGGCTCACGCCAGTTGGTGGGCGCCATGCAGGCCCATGGCTGCCGCACCCTGGTGTTCAGCAGCAGCGCCACCCTCTACGGCTACCCGGAAACGGTGCCGATCCCAGAAACCGCCACCATCGCTCCAATCAACCCCTACGGCCACAGCAAGGCGGCGGTGGAGCAACTGCTAGCCGATGTGGCAGCGAGCGAGCCCGGCTGGCGCATCGCCCGGCTGCGCTACTTCAACCCCGTGGGCGCCCACCCCAGTGGCCGCATCGGCGAAGACCCCTCCGGCATCCCCAACAACCTGTTTCCGTTCGTGAGCCAGGTGGCCGTGGGGCGGAGGGAGCAGCTGCAAATATTTGGTGGCGACTGGCCTACCCCCGATGGCAGCGGGGTGCGCGATTACATCCACGTGATGGACCTGGCCGAAGGCCACCGCGCCGCCCTCGATGTGCTGCTGGCGGAAGGCCCCCAGCTGCTCACCCTGAATTTGGGCAGCGGCCAAGGCCATTCGGTGCTGGAGGTGGCAGCCGCCTTTGAGGCCGCCAGCGGCCGCCCGGTGCCCTTGAAAATCGTGGAGCGGCGGCCTGGCGATGCGGCGATCACCGTGGCCGATCCGTCGCTGGCCTCCCAGCGCCTGGGCTGGCGCACCAGCCGCAGCCTTGCGGATATGTGCCGCGACGGCTGGGCCTGGCAGAGCGCCAACCCCGAGGGCTACGGAGCCTGAAACAATGGCCTCACCCAAGGGCCCTCTGTGTTGCCAGCACCCCTAGCGACTCCCCAAGGCCCAGCTTCTGCCCTAAGCCGCTGCCTGCAGGAAGAAGCCGCGGCCATCGCCGCGGCCGCCGAACGGCTGAGTAGCGAACAGGTGGAAGCGGCCCTGGAATTGCTGCTGGGCTGCCGCTCCCGCCGGGCAAAACTTGTGGTGACAGGCGTGGGCAAAAGCGGCATCGTGGCCCGCAAAATTGCCGCCACCTTTTCCTCGATCGGCCTGACGGCCGTGTTCCTCAACCCCACCGACGCCCTGCACGGCGACCTGGGGATCGTGGCCGCCGACGATGTGGCCCTTCTGCTTTCTAATAGTGGCGAAACGGAAGAGCTACTGGCGATCCTTCCCCACCTCAAGCGCCGCGGCACCGGTCGCATCGCCCTGGTGGGCCGGATTGATTCGGCCCTAGCCCGCGGCTGCGACGTGGTGCTGGATGGCTCGGTCGACCGGGAGGTCTGCCCCCTCAACCTGGCCCCCACCGCCAGCACGGCCGTGGCCATGGCCATCGGCGATGCCCTAGCCGCCGTATGGATGGAGCGGGCAGGTATTTCCCCGGAAGATTTCGCCATCAACCACCCGGCCGGATCCCTCGGCCGCCAGCTGACCCTCACCGTGGCCGAATTGATGGTGCCGGCCAGCGAACTTGAACCCCTAGCCCCAGAAGCCCCATTGAGTGCTGTGATCGGCCAGCTCACCCGGCCCACCAACGGCAAGGGCAGCCTGGGCGCCGCCTGGGTGCGGGGGGCCGGCATTGGTATTAGCGGCGGCGGCGGCCTGATCACCGATGGCGACCTGCGCCGCACCCTCCAGCGCCATCCGCCGGAGGCCTGGGCGAGCGTGCAGGCCAGCGCCATGGCCACCACCGATCCGATCAGCGTGACCCCGGACACCCTGGCCGCCGAGGCGTTGCGAGTGATGGAGCGCAACCCGGCCCAGGCCCTCTCAGTGCTGCCGGTGATCGATGGCGGCGAGCTGGTGGGGCTGCTGCGGTTGCACGATCTGGTGCAGGCTGGGTTCACCTCGAATCAGGCAGCCTCTGCGGCCGCCGCACCTAAGCCATGAGCGCCAAGCCCCTCACCCTGATCGCCGGGCCCTGTGTGATCGAAAGCCGCGATCTGGTGATGAAGGTGGCCGAGCAGGTGAGCGGCATCTGCCAGGAGCTCGGCATCGATTACGTGTTTAAGGCCAGCTTTGACAAGGCCAACCGCAGCTCCGGCAAGTCGTATCGCGGCCCTGGCACCGATGAGGGCCTGAAGATCCTTCAAGAGGTGGGCGAGAGCTTTGGGGTGCCGGTGCTCACCGACATCCACGAAAGCCACCAGGCCGCCGCCGCCGCCCAGGCCGTGGATGTGCTCCAGATTCCCGCCTTCCTCTGCCGCCAAACCGATCTGTTGGAAGCGGCAGCCCAGGCCGTAGCTGGCACAGAGAAAGTGGTGAATGTAAAAAAGGGCCAGTTTCTTGCCCCCTGGGACATGGCCCAGGTGGTGAACAAGATGGCTGAATCGGGCCTGGATCCCGCCAGCGGCCGCCTCTGGCTGACCGA
>CAMDSS010000207.1 GCA_945907085.1 Cyanobium sp. NIES-981
AGGCAAAGCAATCAACGAGCAAGACTGCAAGATCGAGTCTCATATACGTACACGTTCAGCGGATTGCATTGGCGGCAATGATTGTTGCACCACTATTCAGCAGGCTAGGAATCACCAGACCGGCTCCCACAGCCAGCCAGGTTTTTGCCCCCGGGCAGCAGGGCCTTTCCCCTCAGCCGGTGGCCCCGGTAGATCCCGCCCACGGCGCTCCCGTCTCGCTTGCTGGCCTCCCGGGCGATCCAGTTAGTCAGGGCTGAATCAGAGGACAGGCCCAGGGACTTTCCCACCTCGGGGGTGGTGAGCAGGCCGGCCGCTTCGGCCGGGGTTAGGCGGCGCTCAGGCAGGGGCAAGGGCTCACCCGGTTGGGCCTGCAGGCTCACCCGTTCGGGGGATGCGGCGGCAGCCTGCAGATGGGCGGCCCCGATGATCTCCAGCATCCCAGCGCCCATAGGCACCCGTTTAGGGGTCACGGGCTCACCCGTTCGGGTTGCTGGCCTCACCCGTTCGGGGGATGCGGGGCGCTGCAGATCGGCTACGGCGGCCTCCAGGGCAGCCACCCGGGCCAGCAGCTCGGCGCCAGCAGTAGGGGCCGCGGTGGTGGCCTGCTGCTCCAGCACTCCACCTAGGCCGGCTTCATCCAGCGGCGCACCAGGACAGCCACAGGGCGGCCATCTGCCGCGGCCCGGGCCCGTAGACGCTGCATCAGCCCAGGCTCCAGCTCCAGCGCCAGCTGAGCCCCCTTGCGATCGCGGGGCATGGCATCACTAGGCAGCAGTCAAGCGGCTACCGCAGGCAGGCACCAGGGGCTAGGGGCTAAAGCCCCTCCACCCAATCCCGGTAGCGCCTTCTAAAAATAAATCTGCTACGCACAATCTAAAAATAAATCTGCAACATGCAACCTTCAAACTCCAACCTACAACCTTCAAACTTTAACCTGCAACCTTCAAGCTCCAACCTACAACCTTCAAACTTCAACCTGCTACTTATAAACTTTAACCTGCAATTTTAAGCTCTAACGTGTAGAAGGCCGCCAGAGGACTTGCTTGCCAAGCCATCGAAAAAGCTGCTACATTTTCTGGGCGAGGCAATCACCTCCCTCCCTCTTTACCCCCAGCAACCCATGACCATCCAGACTGATCGCAAGGCACGCCAAGCCGGCCTGATCGTCAAAAAGCACCGCTGTGGAACGGTTTACGCCGATCCCGTGACCGGTGAATCGGTGTACAACGGCAACCGCAGCCGGAAATCGCCGCGCTACGAACGCTGCGTCGAATCCTTCATCCGCCGCCACGATCGGGGAGGGATGGACTGATGCGGACACCATCAGGCAGGGCTCAGGTCCTGCCGCAGACCATCGAAACCACTATTTAATAAAAATAAGCACAATGTTCAAATTCATCAAACACACCATCCAGGCCTGCCAGACACTCCAGGCGAAGAAAGCCGCCTCCCTCGGATCCTCTGACTGCTTCCAGATGCAGCCGGTCCCCGGACTCATGTTCTCGATTGAAGAACTAGTGGCGATACAAACGCGCGCACAGCAGAAGAGGCTGGCCGATGCCCATGCAGCAGCGGCCTCCGGCGAAGGCCCCCAGACCTGGGACCGTGACTGGTTCGAGAACCAGCAGTACATCGGAGACAAAATCTCCGAAATCGCCAGCATCCTTGGCTGGCACCGGACGCAGGACTTCCTCGAAGTCCTGGACTGGGCGCTTGCCTCCCCACAGGGGCAGCGGGCGCTCGCACAAGCCGGTGACGACGCCAGCCCCTGGCAGGGGGCGCTGGAAATGATCGAAGAACTCCGGGGGCCGCTAATCGAGGCATCCCACGAGATGCTCGGCACCCAAGCCGCTGGCCTGGGTTACACCATCGATGCACGGGAAGAGCTGTGGGAGGCCCTTGGCGAAGTCCCTGGGCCGCTCCACAACATCCCTCGGACCGAGAGCTGAGCCAAAAAAAAGAGGGTGCGGCATTGCCGCTCCCTCCCACTTTACCTGCGCAAATTGTACCAACTACAGCAATTTGACGGCCTACGAGCCCAGTCACGACAAGTAACCCAGGGCAGCGGGCACCAAATCAACCCACTCGAGCAGGGCCCGTTCAACAGCTGAAGGGTGGCGATCAGGCGGCGATCAGTGCTGCAGATCGAGGGGACGAGCCTGTGCGGCGGGGTCTGAAACCCCACTGAATCGGCCGGACTGGAGCAGCTTCCTGGTTCTGGTTTCCAGTTATGGAGAGCATCCGCTCCGCCACCGGCCTCCGATGCTTCCGGATGGGGGGCTGTTTCAGCAGGCTGGAGAGATCCAAAGACATCCACGGAAGTCAAGCCGAAGACATTCTTCAGCGGGATGCTCAGACTGGGCTCCGAAGACCTGAGCACATAGCTGTGGGAATCCCGCTCCTCATCGCCCTTTCGCTGCTCTTTGCCAGTTTCAGCTGGACTGTTGCTCAATCAAAAGGTCACGAGGCTGGTTGGTGGTTTTTTGGCGGGCTTTTGTTTGGTCCTCTGGCGCTGTTGGCCTCTATAGGGCTCCCCGATCTGAAGCTCCGTAGAGCCATAAATGACTTGCTTCCTCCCCCGACGTTTGGGCAGGGCCCTAGAGAACTAGATCCGCCAGAGAGGATTCAGCGAAGACCGAGCTCAGCGCCGCAAAATCCTGTTGAGGGCCGGGACTGACTTCCCTCAGTGGGTCTCAGCCAAGCTCGCTCCTAGGTGGAGCTCATGCACCAGGGGAGGAGATCCCGGAGGCAACGGGTCTGGAGGCCCGGGTCCTGCATCACCTCCGGCAGCAGGTCCGCCTCGGCCGGGGCCAAGGCTTCTGCTGCATCCAAGAGGATTTAATCGTGGACCAAATGGCAGAGACGAACTCCAGTGGGGGCGTGTTGGCCGTCCACTTCTCGCAGGGTTAGCTCGCTCACACCCAGATTTAACTGGGTCATCCATCCCCGGCAACCCCGGGTTTTTTATGGGCTCCACTTTCTCTCCTTACTTTCTCCTTGGTGCTGGGCGGGGTCTAGGGGTCGGAGTGCGGCCTGCGAGCCGACTCGATCAGCAGGTTCTGGAGTAGCTCGCTGCTGCTGATCAGCAGATGGGCCAGCCAGGTGCCCGTCAATCGGGGTTCAGCGACCCGATCGCCCCTGCAACGGCTAATGGCCTGCTCTATCTCGGCCAGCTCCCGGCAGATGTTGCGCACCATCGCCTCGGTGCTCTCGCGGGGGCTGGGGCGGGGCGGTGTCGGCATCAACTCCACTCTGGCGGCTGCACTCTTGCGCCAGTGCTCAACCAAAGCGGTAGTGCTTGCGCACTGGGGAATGCACCTCCCAAGTGCAGCTCAGTCCGGTGTCAAACACCACCAGATCACCGGCTCCAAACCGCACCGGCTCTCCACAATCGGGGGTGACGGTGACATCGCCCTCCAGCAACAGACAGGTTTCCTGTTCGTCGTAGGTCCAGGGAAAGGTGCTCACCTCGCAGCCCCAGGTGGGCCAGCCGATCACTCCCAGGCTCTGCAGCTGCGCTGGATCCGGGTTGGAGGTGACCGTGATGCCGTTGGCCATGGCTGCCTGAAGAGAACCAAGGGCCATTGTCTGCTCCTAGCCCTGCGGATGCATCAGGCACTCAACGGCCAGTGCTCCACCCGCCCCCGGGCAGGGGAGAACAGAAAGGTCTCGGCATCGATGCGATGCACCTGGCCATCAATAGCCTCCATGCCGCCACAGGCGAAATCAATCAGTCGCTGTGCTTCTCCGTCGTCTGCGCTGCTGGCATCGAGCACAACGGCCTGGTTGCCTTTCACCGCCCGGATCAGGACCTGGGCGTCAACCAGCTGCTGCGGACGGAACACCAATAGCTGCTGGCCGAGCGCTGGATTGGTGCTGTTGTCCATGGCTACCGCACTGCCAGGGAAGGGGGGGGGGGGCAAGAGCGTACTGGCTTTTCACGCTGTAGCCCCGTTCGCCAAGCCACTTCCCCAGCGCGCTGCACGGGTGGCATTCAGCGGCGCACCGGCACAACCTGCATGCCGACCGGGGCCAGTGCGATCAGCGCCAGCTTGATGTGCTGGATCCCGAAGGGAATGCCGATGATCGTCACGAAGCAGGCCACTGCAGAGGTGAGGTGGCCGATCGCCAGCCACCAGCCCGCCACCAGAAACCAGATCACGTTGCC
>CAMDSS010000208.1 GCA_945907085.1 Cyanobium sp. NIES-981
CTTGCCGCCGCCGCTGTTGGCCTGGGATTGGGCCAGGGCCGGCTCGATGGGGGCAAAGGCGGAGCGGTGGAAGGTGGTTCCCCGGCTCCACACGTTGGGGTAGAGGGTGTTGAAGCCGGCTTCGGCGAGCTCGCCGACGGCCTGATCAATCCTGGCGTTGTCGTAGTAGAGCGAGCTCGGGCTGTTGGTGAGCCACACGCCAACCCGCCTGGACTGGCCCCAGGCAGCGGCACAACCCAGCAGGCTGGCCATGCCCAGGGTGGAGGCGCCAAGGGTGGCCAGCAGCCGTTTTCCCATCAGCCGCTTTGTTCTAGGCAATGCCACGGGTTTGCGGGCGATTAACGGTGGTTTAGTAGTGATTAACGGAGCTTTAGTGGTGGTCAGCGGAACATCGAGCTGACGGAGCTCTCTTGATGGATCCGCCAGATGGCCTCGCCCAGCATCTTGGCCACAGAGAGCACCTGCAGCTGGGGGAAGCTCCGTTCTTCGGGCATCGGAATGCTGTTGGTGACAATCACCTCCTCAAACAATCCCGGTTCGGAGAGCCGTTCGATGGCCGGGGGTGAAAAGACAGCGTGGGTGGCGCAGGCCAGCACCCGGGCTGCCCCTTGCTTGCGCAGCAACTTGGCCCCCTGGTAGATGGTGCCCCCGGTATCGATCATGTCGTCGATCAACACAGCCGTTTTGCCGGCCACATCACCAATCACGGTGAGGCTTTCGGCCACATTGTGGGCCGAGCGGCGCTTGTCGATGATGGCGAGAGGAGCATCCCCCAATTGTTTGGCGAAGGCCCGGGCCCGGGCGACCCCGCCCACATCCGGAGATACCACCACCAGCTCGCCCAGGTTGCGGGTGTTGAGGTAATCCACCAAGACAGGGGATCCGTAGATGTGATCGCACGGAATGTCGAAGTAACCCTGGATCTGGGCCGAGTGCAGGTCCATGGCCAGCACGCGATCCACCCCCGATTTGGCCAGCAGGTTGGCCACCAATTTGGCGGTAATCGATTCGCGCCCAGCGGTCTTGCGGTCGGCCCGGGCGTAGCCGTAGTAGGGCACCACCGCGGTGACCTGGCGCGCCGAGGCGCGTTTGCAGGCATCCACCATGATCAACAGCTCCATCAGGTGATCGTTCACCGGAGCACAGGTGGGCTGGATCAGGAAGACATCGCAGCCTCGGATCGATTCCTGGATTTGGATATACAGCTCGCCATCGGCAAAGCGCTTGATCACCCTGGGGCCATCGGGCACGCCCAGGTAGGCCCCAATTTCCTTGGCCAGCTCTTGGTTGGACGTGCCACTAAACAACCGCAATCGCCGGGTGTCGTGGTTGGCCTGGGGCTGCTGGCCCTCGTTGGCGAGCCGATCAGCAGTCAAGAAACTGGTCACGACGGGCGGGGGGGCGTCGGCTTAAACCCGATGGTAGAAGCGTGCCGGCCCCTTCACCAGAAACAGCGATGACCCTTTTGGTGGTACTCAGTGCGGGACCCGCTGCCCAGGTGAAGGCCCTGCAGGCGGATTTGGCTGAGCCGTTGGCCCGGGCGCTCCAAGGGACCTGGGACGAGCGCTGGCAGCACCTGGGCCTTGGAGACGATCCCAATTGCGCCCTCCAGCAGCTCCAGCCCCCAGCTGGGGAGCCAGCGCCAGGGCCGGGGCCCGCCTTGGTGGGCCTGCCCCTGGATCCCGGGTTGCCGCTGGCCTGCGGTGGCCACTGGGCCGAGGCCCTGGGGGCCTGGCGCCAACCGGCGGTGTTGGTCTTCAGTGCCGAGCAACTTCAGACAGGAGTTCCGGCGGCCATGACATCCCTGTTGAAAAACTGGCAGGTGCCTCTGGTGGGGCTGGTTCAGTGGGGAGAACCTTGGGCATCGGCGGAGCGCCGCCGCGATGGTTTGCCCTGGCTCGGTGTCCTCCAGGCCGAGCAAACCTTCTCTGGGCCAATCTCCTCGGAACAAGCCTCCCAGCTGCGATCGGCCCTGGATTTGGCGCTGCGCTGCCGCCTCTCCTGAGGAGGGCGGCTAGGGGTTGGTGGGCCATAGGGGGCTAGGGGCATCGCTGGCGATATGACGCACTGGCGTCCCCTTGGTGGCCAATCCACCTGGGCGTTGTTTTGTGTTGTTAAGCGGTGGGTTTTGAACCGCTGAGCTGTTGAGCGGGGGGCTCGTGAGAGGTGCCAGGGGAATGCTGCTGAATTGCACCGAGTCCGGTTGGGCCAATCCAGCGGCCAGCAGGCTGAGGATCTCGGCCTCGCTCAAATTGGTCGTCACCTGGCCCTGCAGATTGCGCACCAGGCCTGGTACCCGTCCCAGCTGTTCCGGGATGGCCAACTCCCGGAGCAGGCTTCTGGCCACCTCCTGCTGGTTGTCCTGGCGGCTGTCGTCGGGATGGAGGGGATCGCGGAATCGGGCCAGCTGTTCGATTTGGCGGCCCTGGAGTTTCTGCAGGCCGCCATCCAGCTTGATGGCCAGGTTTTGGCGTTTGTCGCCATAGCGCATTTCCATTGCTGGATTGGCGTTCACCCCACCGAGGCCATCCACCAGCTCCCTCAAGCCTGCGCGGCTGATCACCACGTAGCGCTCGGGTTGTTCTGAGGGCAGACCTACCAGTTCCCGCACCGCATCGGCGGTCAGGGCAGGACCACCGAGGCGATAAAGCCTCCCGAGCGGTTGCAGGGCCCGTTGGCCAGGAAGTTGCACCGCCAGAGTGGTGGGGACGGTGAGCGCCTGGAGGGGCCCCGAGGGGTTGATGCGCAGGAGCAACAGGGCATCGTTGTTGGCGGGCCCCAGGGGGGCGGCTCCGTTGAGGGGATCCCTAAGCCGGTCTGAATCCACCCCAATCACCAGCACCGTGATTGATCGGGTGGGCGCCTTGGCCAGATCGGCGGCGGTGAGGGTCTTCGGAGCTTCTTGGCTGCGATCGGCTTCAGGCCAGATCTGGCTGAGGAGTGCGAGGCCACCTACGAGGCCCAGGCCCGCTGCCCCAAGGCGAAGGGCCACCCGCTTACGCCTTGATGGCACTGGCTTTTTGGCGGGTGTGGGGCGTTGGGCCATGGGGTGTAACGCGCCCGAGCAACGACAGAGGCGACCACTTTGGCCCAACTCCGTTGGTGGCACCCGATAGCGTTGCGGTGCAGATAGGGCCCCGATGGTTTCGATTGCTCCCCATGAGCGGGCCAAACCCTTGGCGAAGGGCAGTACCTATCCGGCCAAGGACCTCTGCAGCCAGTGCGGGCTTTGCGATAGCCGCTGGGTGGCCTACGTGCGCCAGGCCTGTGCCTTTTTGAACCAGCAGTTTGAGGCGATGGAGGAGCGGGTCCATGGCCGCTCCCGCGACCTCAACAACGAAGACGAGCTCTATTTCGGCGTCAGCCAGCGCATGCTCAGCGCGCGCCTCCGACAGCCCATCGAGGGCGCGCAGTGGACGGGGATTGTCAGCCGGATTGGCGTTAGGGCCCTGGAAACCGGCCTGGTGGATGCGGTGTTGTGCGTGGGTCAGAGCCCCGACGATCGCTTTACACCGGTGCCGGTGCTGGCCCGCACCCCTGGGGAGGTGCTGGCAGCCCGGGTGAACAAGCCCACCCTTTCTTCAAACTTGGAAGTGCTGGAGCAGTTGCCCGGCAGTGGGATCCGGCGCTTGATGGCCATTGGGGTTGGCTGCCAGATCCAGGCCCTTCGCGCGGTAGAGGCCACCCTGTCCTTGGAGAAGCTCTATGTGCTGGGTTTGCCCTGCGTGGACAACGTCAGCCGCGACGGATTGCAGACATTCCTGGAGAGTGCCAGCCGCTCGCCGGCAACGGTGGTGCACTACGAGTTCATGCAGGATTTCCGCATCCATTTCCGCCATTCCGACGGCAGCACCGAAACGGTGCCGTTTTTTGGCCTCGACACCCCCAAGCTCAAGGACGTGTTCGCGCCCAGTTGCTTGAGCTGCTTTGACTACACCAATGCCGGGGCTGATTTGGTGGTGGGCTACATGGGGGCCACCTTCGGTCGCCAGTGGCTCACGGTGCGCAATCCCAAGGGCCAGGAGCTCCTCGATATGGTCGAGGCTGAATTGGATGTCGCCCCTGTCACCAGTCGGGGCAAGCGCCAGGCGGCGGTCCAGCAGGGCATCGATGCCTACGACAAGGCCGTCAAATTGCCGATGTGGCTCGCCGAGCTGGTGGGTTGC
>CAMDSS010000209.1 GCA_945907085.1 Cyanobium sp. NIES-981
TGTGCGTGTTCACCCCACCCTGCTGCCCAAGGGCCATCCCCTGGCCGGGGTGCATGGGGTCAACAACGCGATCCTGGTGGAAGGGGATCCCGTGGGCCAGGTGATGTTTTACGGCCCGGGAGCCGGGGCCGGCCCCACGGCCTCGGCGGTGGTGGCCGACATTCTCAACATCGCCGGTATTCGCCAGGCGGCTGGGGCCCATGCCCGCCTTGACCCGCTGTTAGCGGCCAGCAGCTGGCGCCCTTGCCAGCTCATTGACACGGCCCGCACCTCCCACCGCAACTACATGCGGCTGAGCACCAGCGATGAAGCCGGCGTGATTGGCAAGATCGGCACCTGTTTTGGCCAGGCTGGTGTCTCGATCCAATCGATCATGCAGTTCGAAACCCAAAGCACCCAGGCCGAGATCGTGGTGATCACCCATGACGTCCTCGAGGCCAACTTCCGCTCTGCCCTGGCTGCGATTGGGGCCCTCAGCGACGTCCATGCCGTGGCTGCCTGCCTGCGCACCCTGTAGGCCAAGCGCCCTAATCGGATCGATCAGGTCTGCAAATCCCAACACCCATGGCACATAGACCCTCCGGGGGCCAGAGTGACTCCATAAAGTCGGAAGAGATTCTTAAGGCTCAAAGTCGGACTTACCCGTCCACCGTCTAGATGGCAAGGCCTGTGGGCATACCCGGACCCAGGGGCCCATTGGTATCAAAGCAAACCCTTCCAGGTTCCGCCTGTGCCCAGGATTGATGGATCGAGGCCAATCCTCGCCCTCTCCCAAACCGCCATCCCAAGCCGCCATATCGTTCACCACCCCCGCTGCATGACTTCGCTTTCCTGTCCGACTCCAACCCCGGAACTCCACCAAGGGGCCTGTGTGACCTTGACTTCAGGAGATGGGATGTATCAAGTGATTGGCATCGACGACCACCACAACCGCTGCTGGCTGCGGCGCTGGCCCCTAGGCCGCCAGGGCTCCGAAGTCTTTGAAATTTCCCTGCACCAGGTTCAGCCCATCGCCACCCATCGCCCTTGAATGGGAGGGCCTTGACGCTCTCGCTGTGGTTCAGGCCCGGCGGCTCAACCGGCCCCTTTCTCTTCTGACTTTGGCCCTGGCCCTTGGCCTCGCCTGCGGCCTTGCAGGCTGCCAACGCCAAGCGGGCAAGCAAAGCCTTGCGGCCAGCACCAACCAGCTCGTCGTCGCCAGCAAAAACCGCATCGACACCGTCGATCCAGCGGGGGCCTACACCTTCGGGGCGATGCAGCTGCTGAGTGCCATCGGCGACCCGCTCTATGCCATCGACCCCGGTGGCCAGATCCAACCGAAGCTGGCCCTTGCCCTCCCCGAGGTGAGCGCCGATGGCCTCACCGTGCGGGTTGCCCTGCGCCAGGGGGTGCGCTTCCACGACGGCACGCCCTTCAATGCGGCAGCCATGGTGTTCACCCTGCAGCGCTTTTTGGCCATTGGCAAACTCAGCTATCTGCTGGGTGACCGGGTCCAAAGCGTGGGCTCCATTGGTCCCTACACCCTGGAATTACGGCTCAAGCGGCCCTTCGCCGCCATGGCACCCCTACTCAGCGCGGTGAATCTCACCCCGCTCTCCCCCACCGCCTATCGCAACCACGCCAATCGCTTCCTCAACGACCGCTTTGTCGGCACGGGCCCATACAGGCTGACCTTCTTTAGCGACCAACAGCAACGGCTCGAACCCTTTGCTGGCTACTGGGGGAAGCCTCCCGCCAATGGGGGCATCAACCTCGTGGCCCTCAGCAACTCCACGGCGCTCTTTGGAGCCCTCACCAGCGGCGAAGTGGATGTGCTGCTCTCCACCAGCCTCGAAATCGACCAGCAGGCCGCCCTGCACCGCTCAGCCCTGCGGCACAAGCTGAGGGAAGGCCAGGGTCCTGCCCTCGAGATCGGCTATCTGAGCCTGCTCACCGACCAGCCGCCCCTGCAAAGCCCTGGCCTGCGGCGGGCCATCGCCCTCAGCCTCGATCGGCGCACCATCAGCCAGCGCGTCACCCTGGGGCTGCGCGCACCCCTGCGCGACCTGGTGCCGCCAAGCCTGGTAGGCAGTGATCCCCAGGCCTGGCCCTCCTACAACCCGAAAGCAGCCCGGGCCCTGTATCGCCAGGCGGGCTACTGCAAGGGCAAACGCCTGAGCCTGCCGCTCACCTTCCGATCCAATGTGCCGAGCGACCGCCTGTTTGCCCTCACCTGGCAGGCCCAACTCCGCCAAGACCTGGGGGATTGCGTCTCCCTTGAGGTCACCGGGATGGAGGCCACCACCGCCTACCGGCAGCTAGGCGATGGCGCGTTCACCATGATCCTGCTGGATTGGATGGGGGACTTTCCCGATCCTGACAACTACCTGGTGCCATTGCTGGGCTGCGACCAGGCCCAGGGCAATCGTTGCCTCAAGGGAGCCAGCGCCGCCAGTGGCAGCTTTTGGAGCCAGCCTGGCCTGGAGCAGGCCTTGCAGCGCAGCGCCAGCTTGAGCGGACCTGGGCGCGCAGCCCTGCTGCGGCGCATCCAGCGCCAAACCGCCGCGGCCACCCCCTACCTACCGGTGTGGCTTGTGGCGCCAAGGGCCTGGGCCCAACGCCGGGTCAGTCAACCCCGCTTCGATGGTTCTGGCAGGCTGCTTCTGCAAGATCTCCGCACCAGCGGAGCCCCCCGATGAGCCGGCGATCCGACCTGCTGCGCTATCTGGCCGCCCGCTTAGCGCTGGCACCGGTGATGGTGTGGCTGATCGCCAGCCTGGTGTTTTTGTTGTTGCGGGTGGCCCCTGGAGATCCCATCGACGCCCTACTGGGCAGCCGCGCCCCCGCCGCGGCCCGGGCAGCCCTCAGGGCCCAACTGGGCTTGGACCAACCCCTTTGGCACCAGTACGGCCAGTTCCTTAGCCAACTGCTCCATGGCGAGTTGGGCCAATCCCTCACCAACCAGGAACCGGTGACAGCCGTGATTCGCCAAAGCCTGCCCGCCAGCCTGGAACTGGGCGTCGTCGCCCTGGTGCTGGCCGCGGTCGTGGGATTGGCGGTGGGCTTTTCGGGGGTAGCCAGACCCGAGGGCAGACTCGACCTAGCCGGCCGGCTCTATGGCATTGGCACCTATGCCTTGCCCCCGTTTTGGGCCGCCATGGTGGTGCAGCTGGTGTTTGCGGTCTGGCTCGGCTGGCTGCCGGTGGGCGGCCGCTTCCCCCCCACCCTGATTCCACCAACTGGTTCTGGCTTCTACCTGCTGGAAAGCCTGCGGGCGGGCCTGGGCACCGGCCAATGGCACCAGCTGCTTGGCACGGTCAGGCACCTGGTGTTGCCAGCCGGCACCTTGGGGTTGCTGCTGAGCGGGATCTTTGCCAATGCCCTGCGCCTCAACCTGCGCCGCGCCCTCGACTCCGACTACGTGGAGGCAGCCCGGAGCCGGGGCCTTGGGGAAGGGCGCGTGATCCTGCGCCATGCCCTCCCCAATGCCCTTCTGCCGGTGCTCACCATCACCGGGATCACCGTGGCCTCCCTGATTGGCGGTGCCCTGTTGATCGAAGTCACCTACTCCTGGCCGGGGATCGCCTTCCGCCTGCAGGAGGCCATTGGCCAACGCGACTATCCCTTGGTGCAGGGCATCGTGGTGGTGGTCGCCGCTCTGGTGGTGATGGTGACCGTGGCCGTCGACCTGGTCGTAGCCATGCTCGACCCCAGAATTCGCTTCTAAGCAGCGCTCGCCAGCCACCGAAGGCGGCCTAAAAAGGCCAGCCCTTGAGACTGGCTTTCCAGCGCCTGGCCATGGTGCGGTCCAGCACGAAGGCCGACACACCCTCCTGGAGACGGCGCTGGGGGGAGAGCAGAAAGGGGTAGTCATAGCCCTGTAAAAACTCCGTCGAGAGGCTGAGGATCAGGTTCTGCACCTTGCGGGGATCGCGACCCACCAACTCCTGACCCAGGCGGAACAAGGCCTGGCCTTGGTTGTTGAGTCGCACCAGCGAAAAGTGACTGCCCCCATCGACCACAACCAAGCGGCTGCGGGGATGGCTGACATGCACAAACAGATTCAGCTGCTCCTGCACCGGTGGGGTCACCAAATCAACGCTGCCGCCAACCAGCAACACCGGCACATCGAGGCCGGCCAAACCACCGGTGGGCCAAAGCAAACTGCCAAA
>CAMDSS010000210.1 GCA_945907085.1 Cyanobium sp. NIES-981
TGGTAGACGCAGCGGACTTAAAATCCGCAGGCCGCAAGGCTGTGGGGGTTCAAGTCCCCCTGCCCCCATCGTTTTCTGGAATACAGCTCCTATTTGGTTGTTAGGCCAAAATCCGCACGCCCTGCGCGTCAAGACCTGCGGTAGGCCCAATCTCCTCAGAATCTTTCCCGGAAGGGTTTGCTGTCTCTGCGGTGCGTTTTCATAGTTCTCACTGTTGTCATGTCGTTTCGTTTTCCTTTTTTTGTGCTGCGCCAGCGTCAAGCCCTCGCCAGCTCCTCCAAGCCCAGTTTCCCGAGTTGTTCCCTGGCTGCAAAGCCCCTAGCTGCTAAGGCCAGTGGCCCGATTACCTGGGAGGAGTTGCTCGGCCAGCGTTGAGCCGATTCGATCTGGAATTAACGGCGATCGGATTGGCCGGATCCCGGCTCCATTCGATCCAGGAGCCGCAGTAGTTGACGAGATGGGCTGGATCCCAGCCCATTAGGTGAAGGGCAAAGATTGCCGTGGTGGTGCGCACGCCGGATTGGCAGTAGAAGATGTGTCGCTGGGCGGGATCGAGCCCATGGCTTGAGATGGCGGCGCTGATGGCCTCCGGAGAACGAAAGGCAGTCCCTTGGTCACCGCTGTGGCGAAAGGCTTTCCAGCTCAAAAACGTGCTCCAGGGAATGCGGCCGGCCCGCTTGGCGCCCCATTTGCGTTTGGTTCCTCTCCATTCTTCTGGTTCGCGGGTATCCCAGAGGTGCAGGTTTGGGTTGCTTTGGGCTGAGCGCACCAGCTGGGTGTCGGCGATCCCAAGGCCCAATCCCCCACGGGCTGTGAAGTTGCCAGGGCGGCGTGGTTGCCCTGTGGGCCCCCGCTCGATTGGCAACCCGGCCGATCGCCAGGCCTGCAGCCCCCCATTCAGCACCCGCACATCGGTTTTGCCGTGGTGGTGAAAGGCCCACCACAGATAGGTGGCGTCGTAGCGGGTATCAACGACAACCACCTGGGAGTCGTTGTTGATGCCCAGGCCTTGGGCCCATCGTTCAAAGGCTATTTGGTTCAGCAGCATGCCAGCCACTGGCTGCTTACCGGTAACTGATTGCTTTAAATCCGTTCTCCAAATCTGTTGGGAGGTTGGGAGGTGCTGTAGCCAATGAAGCCATCTCGGCACCATCTGCAGAACAACCAGCTTGGGGTTGGCCCGAACGATCAAATTGTTCAACTCCCCAACTTCGATCAAGGCGTCGCCTCGCGAGTAGGACTTGGTTGGGTTGGTTGACATTGCAATGGGGCCATCATGACGGCCCTTCAAGGATGCGATTTTTTGCTCTGATGGGCCAAACTTCAGATTCTCATCTAAGTATTTGGAATGTATCTATAGGCCAAACCAACGGCAGATCAGAAATGGAACAATCAATGCGAGGCCAATGGTTAGAGGTGCGCCGTAGCGAGTCATGTCGAGGAATCGATAGCGACCTGGCCCGTAAACCATCAGATTTGTTTGGTATCCGATTGGAGTGAGGAAGCTCTGGCTGGCTGCAATTGTGATGGCATAAATGAATGCCATCGGTGGTAGGCCTAGTCCTGTTGCAATCGCTGTGGCAATGGGCATCAAGAGCACCACAGTTGTGCCGTTGCTAAGGGCTTCTGTAAAAAGCTGCGCCAATACAAATACTGCTAGCAAAATGGCGTAATTCGGCCATCCTTTCATGGTGTGCAGAAGATCGGTAGCCAGCGCTTCCGCAAGACCAGTTTTTTGCATTGCAGCACTGAAGCAGGACAGAGATCCCAGTAAGATGATTACGTCCCACCGAATCGAACGCTGCAGTTCACCTGGCCTAAGGCATCCTGTTGCCACCATGATCACCATGGCGAGCAAAACGGCGGCCATTAAGTTGATAATCTTGAATAAAGGGAGAATGATGACTAGTGCGGCGACAATTACTGCTACCCATTTACGGTTTGTAGTTGGCATGTCTTTCTCAAGCTCATCGAGTACCACAAGGTCATTATTTGCTTGCATGCCTCTAATGGCATCGAGAGGGGCCTGAATTAGGAGTACATCTCCAGCTTGCAGAACAACACGGCCGAGTAGTTCGCGAAGGACCTGGTTTCCTCGGCGAATCGCTAGAAGTGTTCCGTTGTAGCGCTGTCGAAAGCGGAGATCGCGTACGCTGGTTCCTGTAATTGAAGAGCCATTGGGTAGTAGGACTTCCACGACCCGCATTGGAGAATTTGGACTTCCGGCCAGCTCGCGCAGATCATCATTGCTATCCCCTGCCGCAGCAAGGGAAACGGTATGTTCTTGCTGTAGGCGTAAGAGGTTTTCCTTATTGCATCTCAGCATTAAGCGGTCACCTGAAGCCAGGCTGATATCGGCTAGGGGTGCACTGAATGTTTGGCTGCCTCGATGCAGTTCGAGTACGTCTACATCAAAACGCCTCTGAAGTCTGCTGTTATGTAGAGATTGACCGATCAGTTCTGATCCTTCTGGAATCAAGACGTCTGTCAGATAGCCCTCTCGTTCGAGTCCACCGAGCAGATCATTGCTATCCAGACCACGATCAGGAAGCAGTCGATCTGAGGCCCACACCATGTACAAACTGCCGAGGAGCCACACCGGAATCCCAATTGCCGTGAAGCTGAACAAATCGAGTGAACCAAATCCCAGCTGACGGCTTACATCGCTGGCTAGTAAGTTGGTGGAGGTTCCTAAAAGTGTGATTGTGCCACCCAGCACTGTCGCAAACGAAAGCGGCAGAAGCACTTTTGATGGTGAAATCCCACGGCGGTGGCACCAGCTTTCCATTACGGGAAGTAGGGTCGCGACGATTGGGGTGTTAGGAATAAAGCCTGAAATAGGAGCTACGACGCCAACCAGCAAGGCAATCATTCGCCGCGGGCTTCTGATTGCATCGCTGCCGATCAATGCTCTTAAGCGGTCTAGGCCACCGCTTCGGAAGAGGCCTGCAGAAACCGCAAAGAGCCCCATCAATGTGATCAATGCAGGACTACCAAATCCTTGGACGGCCTCGTCTGGTTTAAGGACCTTGAAGGTCACCAGAAGGGCTGCCGCCAGCAAAGCGGTCACCTCAGGGGCAAGCCATCCGGTCACAAACAGCACGATAGAAATGGCGAAGATCGCCAAGGTGATGAACCCCGCTGGCTGCTGCGCAGCCAAAAGAAACTCGTGCATCCAGAAGACAGCCCCTTTAGGAACCATACCACGGTATGCGCATCGGGAATTGCGGGTTTTAGGTCGGCGGGCCTGCCTTGCGGCGTTGGATTGGCTGTTGTCGCTCGGCTGGAGCTTGATTCAGATGAAGTACATCGCCGAATCCCTGGTTTTGTTGTCCCGTTGCGCGATCAGGGTTTCCAGAGTCGTGCTCTGAAGAAGGGATTGCCGGGCGACCTCGAGCCGCTGGTCGAGGTCGTGAAGCACGGCAAATTCAGGCGTTTCGCGTCGCCTTTCTGAAGTCTCCTGAGTGCTCCCCTCGAGGCACGCCACCACGTCGGCAACGCTGATGGCTGCAGGGGGTTTCGCCAGTCGGTAACCCCCTTTGGGGCCTCGAATGCTTTGGAGAATGCCACCGCGACGCAGGCTGGTGAGCATCTGTTCGAGATAGCGATCGGGAATGGTTTGCCGGGTGGCAATCTCGGCCACTTGCGTCACGCCACCCGTGCCGTATTTGGCGGCAATTTCGATCAAGGCAACCAGCCCATATTCTGTTTTGGCGCTGAAAGCCAAGGTCGCCCGTCAGGTGGGAATCAGGTTACCCTTAATCCCTACCTACGAGCTTGGGAATTGGCCCCTGTTGGGGCTTGCCGCTGAACGGTCGTTTCATCACCCCCTCGGTTCATGTGTGAACTGCTGGCCCTGAGTGCCAATACCCCCACCGATATGCGTTTTTCCTTCCGCGGCCTCACCCGCCGCGGCGGGGCCACGGGGGAGCATGCCGATGGCTGGGGGTTGGCGAGCTTTGATCCCCAGGGCGGCGGCCTGAGGGTGATTCGCGAAGAGAGCGCAGCGGCGTTCTCCCCCTTGGCGGCCCAGATGGCCGAGCACGATCTCAAGGCCCTCTATTCCCTGGCCCATATCCGCAAGGCCACCCAGGGGGTGGTGACCCTGGACAATTGCCATCCTTTCCAGCGCCAATGGCA
>CAMDSS010000211.1 GCA_945907085.1 Cyanobium sp. NIES-981
GGGCGTCCGGCGGATCGCTAGGTGGCTCAGGGCCAACATCAGGGCCATCAAGCCATAGCCCAGGGCCCAGCGGCTGCCAACGCCCCAGCCCACCTGGAGCACGGTGTCGGCCTGGCTGAATTGCCAGGCGTGGATCACGCCAAACCAGGAACCCAGCGCTGCTGCCAGGGCGCAGCCACTGGCGGCCAGGAAGCGTTGCTCAATCACAAACACCAGCAATCCCGCCAGGAGCATGGCCGTAATGATTTGGCCCTGTTCGAGGGCGAAGGCCCCGCTGGCCCACACATCGGCTTGGGCCAAGCTGGTCACCAGGCTTGGCCCGAAGGGCTCGGCGCTGGTGCCCGCCCCACCGGCCCTGAGACCGGCCTTGAGCATCAACGATCCCCAGCCCGCCAGGCCAGGCAGCAGGCCGATCACAACGGCAGGGGCATGGGCTGCCGGGGTGGCCTGGAACGCTTGCGCTGCAATCACGATGCCGATGTAGAGCACGATCGCCATCCCCGCTTCAATCGGCACCAGCTGGCCCACCAGGCCAAAGATGCCGCTGAGGCAAGCCACCCCCATCACCACGCCGTTCAACCAGGAGTAGCCAATGCGGGCCCCCATGGCTTTCCAGCCTGGATGGCCGATGTAAAGCGTGGTGGGAAAACAGGAGCCCAGCCCAGCCGCGGCGATGGTGCCGATGCCATTGATCAGTAGGGAGCTGCGCACGGGGTAGCGATCCCCGGCTGCTTCGGCACTTTCGATGTTTTGGAGGGAGCCGAGCACGTTGAACAGGCCCATGGGCACAATCACCCCCAGCCAGGGGAGCAGTTGGCCCCGGGCTTGCCAGAGGCTGACCAATTCCAGGTGGGGAATCCTCAAGCCCACTTGCTGGGCATTGCTGCTCCAGCTGGCGGCATCAATCGAGATCAACCCACTGGCCCAGGCCAAGGGAATGCCAACCAACACGGCAACCAGGCCCCCGGGCAAGGGCAGCCGAACCTTGCCGTAGTAGGTGATCAGGATCACCCCCAGCACCGCCAGCCCCACCACAGGGTGCGCATAGGTCCGCAGCAAAAAGCCCAGGGCGATGTAGCCCAAGGCAATGCCAGCCAGGGTGGAGAGCAGGGCTGCCCGGGGCAGCCAGCGCCTTAGGACATCGGCTCCAAAGGCACAGGAGGCTTCAATCAAGCCCGAACCCAGGCAGGCCACGAGCCCCGCTTGCCAAGAGAGCCGCACGGCCTCCGCCTCTGGCAGCCCTTGGCCCAGGGCGGTGAGCTTGACCGGCAGCATCACCAAAAACACATACGCAAACAGGCTCACCGTGTTGATGCCATACGGCAGGGCCGTGCGATCACTGCGCTGTTCGCGTTTGGCGAGTTGGAAGGCCTGGCGGGCGTAGGCCAGGTTCCCAATCACCAGGCTGATCCCTGTGGCGGGAAGGATGGTGCCAAAGATCAGGGCATCCGGGTAGCCGAGCACCCCGCGGCACAGCCCCATGATCAGCAGGATCTGGATCAGGTTGTCGAGGCCCAGCCCCAAAAAACCATCGAAATCGCTGGCCACCCACCAGCGTGGGGATCCGATGGCCTGGCTAGTTCTCACCGGTTTTCCCCAAAGCGCTGTTGCCCGGCCTTTTTAGGCTCCTAAGGGGCCGTGGCCGGCTGCAGCTTGGCCGCGGCATTAATGCCAGCGACCAGGGTGGTCACGGTTTTCTGATCGGTGGCGTTGAGCTTGGCGAGGCAACCGCTATTCACCTTGGTCACGATCTCGATCAGCGACCCATCGAACATTTGTTCGGGGGTGAGGGTGGCCGTGCTGGCGACCTGGGCGCCGTGCTGGTTCTGAATCACATAGGCCATGGCCCGGGCAGCGGTGGCCAGGCTGGTTTGCACCGGCACCTTGGCGATGACGGCCAACTCGCAGATGTTCACCGCATGGGATAGGGACATGTCGGTGATCGACGTCCCGGATGCGGGCTTGACGGTTGCGGGGCTTGTGGTGGCCGGGGCTGGAGTTGCAGAAGGGGCGGCGGTTGGGGTTTGGGCGTGGGCATAGCCCGAGCCGAGGGCGAGGCAGGCGGCTGATAAAGCAGGGAAGAGCCGTTGAAGCTTTGACATCGGGCTGGGGCTGTAGCCCTCAAGGTAATGCTCTTGAGCAGGGGAGCCAAGACTTGAGCAGGGGATCTAATAACAGTGTTCCCTAGGGCAGCGGCGTTGGCCCCTAGGGCAGGGGTGCCACGGGAACGGCTGGCCCCTCCAGGGTGTTGCTGCAGAGATCCAGCACAATCCGTTGGCCGATTGAACCCGGCGCCGGGGTTGTCCAGGGGCTCCAGCTGCCATCGATGCGCCAGGTTTGCCGCAGGCTTTCACATTGCACCGCGATGGCCGTGGCAGCGGAGGTGCGCAGGCCCACATCCTGGATCGCGGGTTTGACCAAGGCAATCCGTACCCCACCCGGATGCAAGGTCCAACCAGCCCAGTCGACCGCCGAAGCGCTGAACCATTTCCAGCGGCTACGCCCACTTTGATCGCGCAGGTCGATTTCGGCCCGGTCGCGGCGTTCGGCGGGGCTGAGCAACAGGGCGGCGGCGGAGCTGCCATCACTCCCTGGTGGTGGCGGTGGTGCGATGGCTTCGCTGACCCTGGAGGCCGGCTGAGCCCGGCTTGATCCCCCCATGGGTGACTTGGGGAGCTGAAGTTTCTGGCCAATTTGCAAGCGGCTTGGATCCTGAATCCCGTTGGCCTGGATCAGGGTTTCCAGGCTGACGCCGTAGGTGTGGGCGATGGCCTCCAAGGTGTCGCCTGGCACCACGATCACCTCCCTGGCTTGGGCCGCGGGCATCGCCAGCACCCAGGCCAAGGCCCCAAGCGATGCCAAAGAACCAAATCTTTTGCGCACGGCGGTTTGGATTGCTCCAGCACCATAAAAAACTGTCGGTCTTTTCATGGTTTCCTCCCCCGGCCAGGTGGCTGCGTCGCCTTCGCCCCAGATCTGAACTGGCAGGCCCATCCGGATTCAACCTGACTAGACCAGATGTAACCGCGCTGATCTTGATAGGCGGGATCCAATCCGTCGTAGCGCAATGCGAATCGGTCAAATTTCCCCCTTGTTTGAGAGCGTGCCACCTCGTTGCTATGGGGGGACGGAGCGGGTCGTGCACTACCTCACGGAAGAATTGGTGCGCCGCGGTCACGACGTGGTGCTCTTTGCTAGCGGCGACTCCTGCACAAGCGCAGAGCTCTTTGCATCGGTGCCAGAAGCCCTTCGGCAAGCCGGTTACTGCGGTGACCCTGTGGCCCCCGAACTCATTCAGGTGGATGTGGTGGCCGATTTGTGGGATCGCTTCGACATTCTTCATTTCCATACCGGACCGTCCCATTACCCCTTGATGTCGCGTATGCCGGTGGCCCATCTCACCACCATGCACGGCCCCCTCGATGTGCCAGGTCAGAGGGAATTATATAACCGTTTTAATCAGATCCCTCTGGTGTCGATTTCCGAGTCCCAAAGGCAACCACTGCCTGATGCTAATTGGCTCGGAACTGTTTATCATGGCTTGCCCCTTGATCTCTACAAGCCAGAGTATTCGCCAAGCAATTATTTGGCTTTTGTGGGCAGGGTCTCCCCGCAAAAACGTTTGGATCGGGCGATTGCAATTGCAACGGAGTTGGGCCTTCCTTTAAAGGTTGCTGCGAAAATCGATTGTACGGAGGAGGCGTACTACAAGGAATCCATTGAGCCGCTGCTTGTGGATAATCCCTTGGTGGAGTTCTTGGGAGAAATTGATGATGCCGGAAAGCAGGAGCTGCTGAGTAACAGTCTGGCACTTCTCTTCCCAATTGATTGGGAAGAGCCTTTTGGTCTGGTGATGATTGAGGCGAATGCCTGTGGAACCCCTGTGATTGCCTGGAGAAATGGGGCAACGCCTGAAGTGATTCGCCAGGGGATTAATGGGATTTTGGTTGATTCGGTGGCGGAAGCTGTGGCCGCCGTTCGCATGATCGAACGTTTGGATCGGGCGGTGGTGCGCCGCGATTTTGAGAAACGGTTCAGTATTACCCGCGTGGCCCAGCAGTACGAGCGTCTCTATGGCCACCAGATTCAGGCCCAAAGTGATCGAGGAATGAAGCGGCCTGGG
>CAMDSS010000212.1 GCA_945907085.1 Cyanobium sp. NIES-981
CCCGGGGCACCCGCATGCGCCAACTGGGCAGCCGTTGCTCCTCCACGCCCCAGCCATGGGAGGCCCCCAGACAAAAGCCCGGATAGACCGGACTGGATCCATGGGGCGCAGAAATATCCGCCAGCAAGCGCCTACTGCAGCGGCAGGAATAGAGCAGGCCTTCGCGCCGCAGGGCCGACAGCACCGTGGCGTACAGACCGCGCCGCTGGCTTTGCCAAATCACGGGTCCATCCCAATCGAGCCCAAGCCAGCGCAAATCAGCCTGGATCGCCTCCGCCGCCCCCCCTCGGTTACGCGGGGCATCGAGATCGTCGAGCCGCAGCAGCCATTCGCCACCGTGCAAGCGCGCCTCCAGCCAACTCAACAGGGCCGTGCGCAAATTGCCCCGGTGCAGGGCACCGGTGGGCGAGGGGGCAAAGCGCCCCCGATAGGTCTGGTCCCTTAGCGAGAGGCCAGCCTGGATCTGGGCCGCCACATGGCTTGGCAGGGTTGGCAGCAGAGAAGACAGGCCAGAAAACGACATCAAAAAGCGGCCCCGTAGGGCCGCTGGGAACGAACATGTCCGGCGGCTAGGACCACAAGCGGGCCGGAAAGCAGAACGGAGGGATCGTGGACTGGCCGCGAAAAATCAACCCTGAACGCGGTCCTTGAACATCTTGCCGGCGGTGAAAGCAGGCACCCGCTTGGCAGGGATCTTGATCTTTTCGCCGGTTTTAGGGTTCAAACCCTGACGGGCAGAACGCTCACGGGGCTCAAAGGAACCGAAACCGAGGATCGAAACCTTCTTGCCTTCCACAACGGAATCAATGATGGTTTCGATGGAGGCATCGACGACTTGGGAGACATCGGTTTTGGTCAGCTCAGTGCGAGCAGCCACCAGATTGACGAGATCAGCTTTGTTCATAAGAGCGGGAAACTTGGGAATCGGCGGTCAAGTGGGTGAGTCTTAGCCGGGAAGCCAAAAGCTCCAACCAGCCGCGGTTCTCGCCAATGGTATGGGCCTTCGCCGTTGTCTGCAACCCAAACCAATGCTGCCGCAGGGCTTCTGGTGATTATTTCCAGCAAAACAAGGCCTAAAAATCGCCGTCATTGATCTAAACGGACACCCCAGCCAAATCGACCAAGTCCAGTTGGGCCAAGGCTTTTGCCCCATCCATCACCAATTTCTCCCCCCGCAAAGCCCCGAGGCCCCCTCCGGTGGCAATCCACTGGGGACTTTGTAACGGCAACCAGTCCCTGAGGCGCTCCAGGCTGGCCAATTGGCGCGGCCAATGGAAGGTGCGCGCCGTGCGCAAGGGGGCGAGCTGGCCTGGGGCAACCGGCAGCAGCAAGCGACCACAAAACAGTCCATCGAGGCCAACCGGATCCGCGGGGGAGCCAACGCAGACATGCACCACGCTGGCCCCCGGAGTTGGGCCTGGCGTCCAGAGCATGCGCACCCCCGCCCCCAAGCAATGCTCCCCGGAGAAGCTGATGAGTTGCTTGACCCCAGGCAGCAGATAGGCCTCCTGCTCCTGCACCAGCACCCGCCAGCCCAGGGCCTCCTGAAAACGGCGACAGCGGCCATGGCCGTCACGGCTTGTCAGCACCAGGGTGCCGGGACCCACTGCGGCGGTGCGCTGCTCAAGCATGGCGAGATTCGCCTGGTTGAACGCAGGACAATCCACCAACACATCGCCATCGCTGCCCAGGGCTTCCGCTTCGAGCAACCAACTGCTCCCCCCTTGGCTTTCCCGACTCGGGGCAAACAGCCACAGTCCTGGCCGGATCGCTACCGGTGGCCGACCACCGTCAGAGGAAAGGGTTTGCACAGAAATGGAGGCTGAGCCACGTTCAGCTGCCTAGTTTGTGGGTGCCCAGGCCCAGCCTGTTGTCTTCGCTCCCCCCCATCCATCTCGGTCGCCCCTGGCCCCTGGGGGCCACCCCCACCCAGCGGGGGGTGAATTTCTCGGTCGTTGCCCCCCTGGCCACCCGGGTAGAACTCCTGTTGTTTGGCCACGGCGAGGCCCTGGAACCCCAGCGGGTGGTGGAGCTCGACCTGCACCACCGCACCGCCGACCACTGGCACGTGGAAGTGGAGGGCGTGGGCCTTGGCTGCTGCTACGGCTATCGGGTCTTTGGCCCCCTGCAGCCCGGAGGCCATGGATTTAACCCCTCCAAAGTGCTGCTCGACCCCTGCGCCCGGGCCATTGCTGGCTGGCAGGGCTACCAGAGGGGGGCGGCCGTGGGAGCAGCCCCAAACACGGCCGCCTGCCTCAAAGGCGTGGTCACCGATCGGGACCCTTTTGATTTCACCCGTGCCCCCCGACCTCGCCACAGCTGGCAAAAAACCCTGATTTATGAGTTGCACGTCGCCGGCTTCAGCCAGGGGGAGGGCTCCCCGGTGCCGCCGGAACGGCAAGGGACGCTCCTCGGACTCATCGACACGATTCCCTATCTCCAGGAGCTGGGCATCACCAGCGTGGAGCTCCTGCCAGTGATGGCCTTCTGCCCCCACGATGCCCCACCTGGGCGGCAGAACTACTGGGGCTACAGCCCCTTGAGCTGGATGGCTCCCCACCCCGGCTACCTCGTCGGCGACGACCCCCTGACGGCGCGCCAACAGGTGCGCGACCTGGTAACCGCCTGTCACCAGGCAGGGATCGAGGTGATCCTGGATGTGGTGTACAACCACACCACCGAAGGCAATCAAGCCGGCCCCACCCTGAGCTGGCGGGGCTTCTGCGACCCCCTTTACTACCAACAGAACGCCAAGGGCGACTACCAGGATGTGAGTGGGTGCGGTAACACCATTGCCGCCAATCGCCCCCTGGTGCGGCGGCTCATCCTCGAATCCCTGCGCTGCTGGGCCACGGAGCTGGGAATTGATGGCTTCCGCTTCGACCTGGGCATCGCCCTGAGCCGCGGTGAAGAACTGGCTCCCCTCGATCACCCCCCGCTGTTTGAAGAGATGGAGGCCGATCCTGAGTTGGTCGACCTGAAATTGATCAGTGAGCCCTGGGACTGCGGCGGCCTCTACAAATTGGCCGACTTTCCTGCCCGCCGCGTGGCCACCTGGAACGGCCGCTTCCGAGACGACGTCCGCCGCTTCTGGAATGGCGACGACAAGACCTGCTGGGCGATGGGACAACGGCTGGCGGGCAGCCCCGACCTCTACACAAAATCACCGGTCCGGCCCGGCCAGTGCATCACCTTCCTCACAGCCCACGACGGCTTCACCCTGGCCGACTTGGTGAGCTTCAGCCGCAAACACAATCTCGCCAACGGGGAGGACAACCGCGACGGTGACAACCACAACAACAGCGGCCATTGGGGCGTGGAGGGACCCAGTAGTGATCCTGCGATCACCACCCTGCGCAACCGCCAGCAACGCAATCTGCTGAGCAGCTTGCTGCTCGCCCCTGGCGTGCCCATGCTGCTAATGGGCGATGAGGTGCGCCGCAGCCAAGGGGGCAACAACAACTCCTGGTGCCAGAACAACCCCTTGGGTTGGATGCACTGGCAAGCCGACCAGGACGACGCCGCCCTGCGCACCTTCCTCCAGCGCCTGATCACGTTGCGCAGCCACCTGGCCGGACTGCTCAACCCGGAGCTCGCCCATCCCGAACAGGGAGCCAGCCAGGGCGCTGAACAGCCAGACTTTTGGCGCCAATGGCATGGCGTGGAGCTCAACAAACCCGACTGGGCCAGCTGGTCCCACACCCTGGCCTGGACCCTGAACCACCGCAGCCAAGGCCCCCTGCTTTGGTGCGGGATGAATGCCTATGGCAAGTCCATCGACTTCGACCTGCCGACCTGCCCGTCCGGGTGGCTGCGAGCCATCGACACCGGCCTGCCCGCCGGCGAAGACCTACCCGCCGAACCGGAACTCTGGGTCCCGCCCAGCGCACCGCTGGAGAGCCGCAGCCTGATGCTGTTGGTGGCTAGGCCGCTCCTGGAAGGGGCAACTTAAAAAGCGGGCGGCGGGAATCGAACCCGCATCATCAGCTTGGAAGGCTGAGGTTTTACCACTAAACTACGCCCGCAGCAGTGCAAACGTACCAATGACGGTATGGCCTGCAAGCCCCTCGCTGCGAGATCCCCGAAACGAGATCCTCGA
>CAMDSS010000213.1 GCA_945907085.1 Cyanobium sp. NIES-981
AGCGGCGAAGGGCTTGAAACCTTTGAATTCAGCGATGATGCCATCCTTGAAGCACTTAAAAGTGCCGATGGCGATAACGACTCCGGCTTTGACTTCAACTTTGATGACAGCGAAGAAGCGGTCATCGAAGGCGATATCCTCGACCTCTCCGCCGAGATGCTCGGCAATAAAATTCAGCAGGCAGCAGCTCAAGTCCTGATCAGTTCATGCCGCAATGGGATATCTGACATCCACATCGAACCTCGCTATGATGAATATCAGATTCGACTAAGACGAGATGGGGTATTGCAACCCTACGTGGTAATGCCCAGAAGAGCTGGCATCAAGCTCACGGCCTGTCTGAAAAATATGGCCTCCATGGATGTCGCCGAGCGGCGCGCCTCTCAAGACGGCAAGATCATGCGCCGCTTTGAAGGGCAAGCAATGGAGTTTCGCTGTTCCACAGCACCGGGTAAACATGGCGAAAAGATGGTATTGCGCATCCTCAATAGCAATTCAGAGATGCTCAACCTCGATATCCTAATCAACAATGAACAAGTGCGCGAGGAATTTAGGGCCATCATCGAAGAACCTAATGGCATCGTGATTGTGGCCGGGCCCACCGGCTCAGGAAAGTCCACCACCCTCGCCGCCGCCCTACGGGAGCGCGACAATGGCGAAATAAACATCGTCACCGCTGAAGACCCGATCGAATATGACCTCGGCGGAAACATCCAACAGTTTCCTGTTTTACGCGCCAAGGGCCAAACCTTTGCCAACCTGCTTCGCACCTTTTTGCGCCAAGACCCAGACGTAATCCTGATTGGAGAGACCCGTGACCCGGAAACAGCCGAATCCTCGATGGATGCAGCAGAAACCGGCCACTTGGTATTCACCACCCTTCACGCCAACAGCGCATCAAGTTCGCTTACGCGCCTATTGGATATGGAGGTGCCCCTCTACAAACTCAAAGGGTCGCTACGTGGGATCCTCGCCCAGCGGCTGATGCGCAAAGTCTGCCCCTCATGCAGCACTGAACGACCGATCAACGAAGCAGAAGCACGCTTCACCGGACTCAAGCTCGGCACAGCCGTACGCCAGGCGACTGCACTCACAGCCGAAGAAAAAGCCCAGCGCAAAAAGGAAGCCACCCTCTGCCCTCGCTGCAGCGGCACCGGCTACCAAGGAAGGATTGGCAGCTATGAGCTACTGCGCTTCAACCGCAACATCCGCGACGCCCTGCAGGAGAACAAAACTAGCCAACACATCGAAGATCTCGCCGTCAGCGACGGCATGCTCACCCTAAAAGCTTATGCTGTAGAACTGATACGCAAACAACTAACCACCGTGTCTGAGCTGCAAAAGATCAGCACCAAAGAGCATTAATCCAGCAATTCATCCTTAATTATGTCGATCGCGCGGGAAATTGTGGGCTTTGCGCTGAAGCTCGGTTCTTCAGACATTCATCTAGAAGAAGGTTCGCCAATTGCAATCCGGGTGAATTCCGATATCCATATTCTGGATCATGTGCTGCAGCCGGCAGACATGGATCGCCTGCTCTCCGAAATAGCTGATGAGGAGAAATTAAGCCATTTCAAAGTTCATCACGACCTTGACACCTCCATTGGCTTGGATGGCCTATCGCGCATCCGCATCAACGCCTATGTGGCCAACGAAAAACGCTGCCTCACCCTCAGGATTCTTCCGGACTCCCTGCCCCGCTGGCAAGACCTGGGTCTGCCCCAGCCCTTCATTGATCTCACCCAACGCCATCGAGGCCTGGTGCTCTGCACAGGACCCACAGGCTCTGGCAAGTCCACCACCCTGGCGGCCTTCATCAATTGCATTCTCGAAACCCAGAAACGCCATATCCTCACTATCGAAGACCCGATCGAATTTGAGTTTCACCACTCCAAAACATCGATCATCCATCAGCGCGAGGTGAAACGCGACACCCAGAGTTTCGCCACCGCCCTGCGGGCAGCCCTACGGGAAGACCCCGACGTGATCTACATCGGTGAAATGCGCGACCTGGAAACAATCCAGCTCGCGATCACCGCTGCTGAAACGGGCCACCTGGTACTAGGCACCTTGCATACCTCCAGTGCCGCCAAAACCGTGGAGCGCATTGTGGATGTCTTCCCGGCCGAACAGCAGGAGCAAGCCCGTTTGCAGGTGTCGACATCCCTGCTCGGCATCCTCTCGCAAACCCTCTGCAAAAACACCACAGGCACGCGCAGCCTGGCCTATGAGCTGCTGATCAATACGCCCGCCATCGGCAACCTGATCCGCGAGCGCAAAATCAGTCAGATCTATTCCCAACTGCAAACTGGCAGCCGCGATGGCATGAATACCCTCGAGCAATGCCTGCTCAACCTCGTGAAGGCAGGCAAGGTGAGCCAGGAAGAGGCGCTCAGTAAGGCCAGCAATCCCAAGGCCCTGATCAGCAGCAGCGAGGCCTAAACCATGGCTCAATACGGCGCGGCACCTGCCGCAGCAGTTGAGTTCAGCACCGTCCCAAGGGCTCGAAAAACCAGCGGCAGCTGGCTCGACCAGCGGCTCAACCCCCAGCCCTCACCCAAAAAGCTCAAGATCCCCGGCAAAGATCTGCAGGTGTTTTTCAGGCAGCTGGCCGTGATCCTGCAGAGCGGCTTGCCGCTGGCCCAGGGGCTGGAGCTGCTGGCCGACAACATGCCCAATCAGAAGTTTTCCATCTGCATTAGCCAGATCTCGGCCAGGCTCAGCGCAGGGGAAGAGCTTTCCAGCTCGTTGATGCAATTCCCCAAGGTGTTTGCCCCGCTCACCGTGGGTCTGATCGAGGCCGGCGAAACGGGCGGCATTCTTGAGAAGGTGCTGGATCGCATCGCCAACCTGATGGAAGACCAGGCCAAGATCCGCGGCCAAATCATTGGCGCCTTGGTATATCCGGTGCTGGTGTTGGTGCTTTCTCTCACTGTGAGCCTGGCCTTGTTGATCTTTATCGTGCCGCGCTTTAAGGATATGTTTGACGGCCTTGGCGCCGAACTGCCAGCGCTCACCTCGTTCATGCTCCAGCTCTCGGGTTTGGTGACCTCAATTCAGTTCGCTGTCGGCGCACCGATCGCCGTGATGCTGGCGGTGTATGGGTTTCGAACCGCCTATGCCACCAAGATCGGCAGGCTGAGAATTGATTCAGCCATCTTCAAGGTACCGCTATTTGGCGACCTGATCCTGCGCTCCGAGATGGCCTCCTTCTGCGACACCCTGGAAACGCTGGTGAATGCAGGCATACCCGTGGTAGAGGGCTTGGATCGCTGCATCACCGCCAGCTCCAACCAACTGATCAAAAACAGCATCCGGCGCAGCATTGTGCTGGTGGAACAGGGCCAGGAGCTCAGCTATGCGCTGGGCAGCGCCAAGGTTATGCCCAAGCTGGTGATTGCCATGGTGAAGATTGGCTCAGAAACAGGCCAGCTTTCCTTCATGCTGGAAAACTTGTCGACGTTCTATAAGCGAGAGGTGGAAACCACCGTATCAGCGCTCACCAAAGCCATGGAACCCACCGTGATCTTCGTGGTGGCCATCATTGTGGGAACTATTGTAATCTCACTCTACTTGCCGATGTTTAGCTTGATTCAGAACATGGGCAAATAAGAACCACCGCCTACTCAGCCTCCGGTTCCTGAAGCTTAATGCTGGGCCAGGTGCTGGGATCGTTGATATCAAATTCAGGTTGCTCAGCCTCAATCTGCGGCGCCAGGCTGGGCGCAGGAGCTAGCTCTGGAACCGGCTCAGCATCACCGCTCAATAGTTCCACATCGTTCCAGAGATGGCCTAGGGAAAAGCCTGAATCAGAGGCCTGACTAGCAGCGGGCTGCTCTGGTTCAGATGCTGGCTCGGCCATCGGAATCAGTTCTTCTGGCTCCGCAACCGCAGCCACCAGCTCAACCGGATCCATGGCCAAGATCTGAGCTGCTGGGGGGGTGGCTGGCTCATCGCTGATCGCACAGGTGGGGCCATCCAAGGGAGGCAGAAGCCCCAAACCCAAGCCAACCAATCGGCCCAGGCTCTGCTGCACCAGCAGGGTCTTGAGCACAACCGTACCCACCCGCTC
>CAMDSS010000214.1 GCA_945907085.1 Cyanobium sp. NIES-981
CCAGTTGATACGGGGCCAGGTGTTCACGATCTTTGTGATCACGGTGGCCGCTGCTGAGGCAGCTGTGGGCCTGGCGATCCTGCTTTCGCTCTACCGCAATCGGGAAACCGTTGACATGGAGCGCTTCAACCTGCTCCGTTGGTAGCCGGGCTGTCCCATGCTGCTTGAGCGGGTCTGGCTGATTGTGCGCTCTGGTAGTCAGGCGGCCCAGCGCCAGGCCAAGCGCTGCGCCGAGGATTTACGCAGCCAGGGAACCCATGTGGTGACCGCCCAAAGCGGCCTCTACGCCAATCCATTTCCAGGTCTGCTGGCCACCGAGGACGCACTCCCCGATCTGGCCTTGGTGCTTGGGGGGGATGGCACGGTTTTGGGGGCGGCCCGCCATCTGGCGCCGCTCGGGGTGCCGATCCTCAGCTTCAACGTGGGCGGCCATCTGGGCTTTTTGACCCATGAGCGCCAACTGCTAAAACTCAGCGGTGAAGAGGAGTGCCTCTGGGACCGACTCCGCGATGATCGTTTTGCCATGGAGCGGCGCATGATGCTCCAGGCCCATGTGGAGCGAGGTAGGACCTATGGATTGGAAGATGGTTCAGGGGCCCCCCAGGAGGACCTGGAGGAGACCCATCTCGCCCTCAACGATTTCTATTTCCGCCCCTGCCTCGATGAGGTGTCACCCACCTGCATCCTGGAGTTGGAGATTGATGGCGAGGTGGTGGATCAGTACCGGGGCGATGGCCTGATCATCGCCACCCCCACCGGTTCCACGGGCTATTCCATGGCAGCAGGTGGGCCGATCCTCCATCCGGGCATTGAGGCGATTGTGGTGAACCCGATTTGCCCGATGAGCCTCTCGAGCCGGGCCGTCGTGGTGCCGCCCCGTTCCCAGCTCTCCGTGTGGCCCCTGGGTGAAACCAGCCGCCGGGTGAAGCTCTGGAAGGACGGGGCCCACGCCACCCAACTGGAACCTGGGGATCGGGCCATCGTGCAACGCAGCACCCACCCAGCCCTCCAGGTGGTGCTGGAACAAAGCCCGTCTTACTACCGCACGTTGACGCGCAAACTGCATTGGACCGGCAGCCTCATCGCCGCAGAGCCCTCCCATAACTAAGCCCCATGGCCCTCGAGATTGAACGGCGCTTTCTGGTCCATGGGGACCAGTGGCGGGAGGCGATCCGTTGGCAGGCCCAGCTGCAGCAGGGCTATCTGGTGAGTGGACCCGAGGGGTTCACCGTGCGGGTGCGAACCGCCAAGCAGGAGGCGTGGCTCACCCTCAAAACGGCAGGCTCGGCCAATGGTTTGGTGCGCCAGGAGTTTGAGTATCCGATTCCCCTGGAGGATGCCCGCAGCCTGCTGGATCTGGCGCCGAGCCAACTCAGCAAATGGCGCTATGGCCTCAATTGGCCCGGCGGCGATTGGGTGCTGGATGTGTTTGAGGGCAGCAATGCCCCCTTGGTGGTGGCGGAGGTGGAGTTGCAGGATCCCGAGCAGGCCGTGCCGATTCCGCCCTGTTGCGTGCTGGAACTCACCGGTCGCCCTTCCCTCAGCAATGCGGCCCTGGCCCATTGCCCCCTGGCCGATTGGCCGGAGCGTTTACGCCAGCAATTGCTTGCAGGCGACCCGGCCTGGGCGGATGCCTAGGGATGGCTGGTGTCGATGGCGCAGCAGTTGAAGCCATCGCGGCAGATCTTGCCGTTGTCCATGGCCCAATTCAGCAAGGCCACCCGATTTTTGGCACCCGTTTTGGTGAAGATATTGCTCACGTGGTTGTCCACGGTGCGCTTGCTGATCGTGAGGACCTGGGCAATCTCCTGGTTGGTGAGGCCTCGGGCCACCAGCTCAACAATCTCGGTCTCCCGCTCTGAGATGGCCGGCTCCCGGCTGTCGTACGCGCGATCCATCCCCCACCCTGCAGGCTTGGGATCACTGTAGGCATGGCGTTGCCGCATGATGGGGCTTGCTCAACAAGGGTTGGCTTGCTGCTCCAACAGGCCTTGGCCAGCGGACAGTTGGCCATCACAGCGGAAGTCACGCCGCCCCGCGGGGGGGATCCCAGCCGAACCTTGGCGGCGGCCAAGGCCCTGAAGGGTTGGGTGCATGCCGTCAACGTGACCGATGGCAGCCGAGCGGTGATGCGGATGAGCAGCCTGGCGATGTGCCGCTTGCTGCTCGATGCCGGCATTGAGCCCGTGCTGCAGCTGGCCTGCCGGGATCGCAACCGGATTGCCCTGCAGGCGGATCTGCTGGGGGCCCACGCCCTCGGTTTGCGCAATGTGCTTTGCCTCACCGGCGATCCCGTGCGCGCCGGCGATCAACCGGAGGCCAGGCCCGTGAATGAATTCGAGGCGGTGCGGTTGTTGCAACTGGTGGCCCAGCTCAATGGGGGCATCGACCCTGTGGCCGGCGAGCTGCCCGATGGCGCTACGGCCCTGTTTGCGGGGGCTGCTGCCGATCCCCAATCGCCCAGCTGGAGCGGCCTTAAAAGCCGGGTTGGCCGCAAGCAAGCCGCTGGAGCGCGCTTTCTCCAAACCCAGATGGTCACCGATCGCGCAGCGCTCGAACGCTTTGTGGGCGAGATCGCTGGACCCTTGGGCATCCCCGTGCTGGCAGGGATTTTCCTGCTCAAGTCGGCGAAAAACGCGGTCTTTATTAACCGGGTGGTGCCCGGCGCCAACATCCCCCAGGCCGTGATCGATCGCTTGGCGGGGGCGGCCAACCCAGCGGCAGAAGGGGTGGCGATTGCGGCGGAGCAGGTGGCCAGCTACCTGGAGCTAGCCCAGGGGGTCCATTTGATGGCGATCAAGGCGGAAGAGCGCATCCCAGAGATCCTGCGGTTGGCCGGGTTGGGTCCTTTGGCAGGCGTCAGTTCGATCCCGTAAGGGCCAGGTCGGTGCCGAGGAGCTCGGCCATGGCCTTCTGCTCCGCTGATGGGGAGACCACATCCTGGCGGCGCACATCGGTGATCAGCCAATCGAGGGCCGCTTCCTGGAGGTCGAAGTGGTCGCCGTTGCGGTCGACGCAATAGCGGCCAAACACCAACTTTTCCACCAGGCGCACCCCCGCACCGATGCGGGAATAGTCAAAGATGATCGAGTTGTCGATCGTGGCGTCTTCGCAGATGTGGCAATTGGGGCCGATCATGGCCGGGCCAATGATGGTGGCTCCGTCTTCGATCTTGGTCATGCCGCCCACGTAAATGGGCCCGGTCACGTTGATTTGATCCCAGTTGGCGGCCACATTCAGGCCCGCATAGATGCCTGGGCGCACTTGTTTTCCAGGAATTTTGACCTGGCGCACCTGGCCCTGGAGCACGCTGCGGATCGCTTGCCAGTAGTCGGGCACCTTGCCGATATCCACCCACTCGAATTCCATCGGCAGGGCGTAGAAGGGAGCCCCGGCTGCCACCAGCTTGGGGAACAGGTCGGAGCCGATATCAAACGCCTGGTCGCTGGGAACGAAATCCAGCACCTCCGGCTCAAAGATGTAGATGCCCGTGTTGATCATGTCGCTGGCGGCTTCATCCACCTCCGGCTTCTCCTGGAAGGAGCGCACCCGGCCGTCCTCGTCGGTGACCACGACGCCGTAGCTGCTCACCTGGTCGCGGGGGACCCGTTTGGTGATCAGGCTGGCGAGGGCGCCTTTGGCTTTATGGCGCTTCACCGCTTCGGTGAGATCGAGGTCCACCAGGGCGTCCCCGCAGAGCACGACGAAGGTGTCGTCGAAGAAGCGCTGGAAGTTTTGAATCTTTTTGAGTCCACCGGCGGAACCCATGGCATCGCCGATCAGTTCGCCGTCTTCGATGCGGCCTTCAAAGCTGTAGGCAATTTCGACGCCGAAACGCTGACCATCGCGAAAGTAATTCTCGATCTCCTCAGCCAGGTGGGAGACGTTCACCATGATTTCGGTAAAGCCGTGCTCCCGCAGTAGCTCCAGCAGAAACTCCATCACGGGTTTCTGGAGGATGGGGATCATCGGCTTGGGGATCGTGTGCGTGATGGGACGTACACGGGTGCCTTTGCCGGCCGCCAAGATCATCGCCTTCATTGGCGTTTGCTCACGTCGGTCGCAGAC
>CAMDSS010000215.1 GCA_945907085.1 Cyanobium sp. NIES-981
GCCCCACGGGCCAGGTCAAGACCCCGTGCCTTCAGGGCAGAGCGCAGATCGTGATTGGCCCTGCCATCCCGCAGCTCAAGCAGGGGTATCCCCCCCGTGAGCTCGGTGGCGAGGGCAAACTGGCGGCAGAAGGGGCAGCCGCCGTCGTAAACGAGAGCCAGCGTCATTGCGCCATCCTGGCCATTGCCACGCCCACCCCGTGACTCGCCTGCTCTCCCTTGTCTTGGTTGTGCTGATGCTCCTGGCAGCTCCAGCTGCCTGGGGGGCGTCGGCAGCGGTGACCCAGCGCTACCTGTGCGATGGCGATGCCCTGGTGGCCACCCTCCACAACGGTGCCGTTGATGCCAGCGAGATCCCCAATAGCGATGGGGGCACCGTGCCAGGGGCCTTCATCGTCTTGCAGTGGCGAGGTTTCAGCCTGCAGTTGCCCCGCACCAACAATGCGGGCATCCCCAGCTACACCGATGGCCGCTGGTGGTGGCAGGCCGTGGATCCCGATCGGCCCGACTTCCGGGAACACCGTGGCAGCTTCAAAACCTATGCCTGTTCCCGTTAAGTCGTTGTGGGGCCTACGAATCTGACGTGGATTGATCCAAAGAGTGACCTAGTCTCAACTTCGTTTTTCAGGGTTCCAATGGCAAGGTCCACGCACTTCAGAAGCGGATGGAGAGCCAGCCTTTTGGGTGGTCTTGCCACCAGCCTGGTGCTTGGTCTGCCCCTGTCTGCCCCCGTGGTTGCCCAAGTCAGCGATACCCAGTTGCGTGCGGCCAATTTGGCCCGCATGAAGGCGGAACAACTCAATGGCGGCCTGACCAATTACTTTCCCGCCAATTGCATGTATGCCCAAGGTGGAGGCCGCTGCATGGTGCAGAGCAATGCCAACGGCTATCTGTTCCAATTTTTAGGTGGCCCTCCTGGCTGGGAAGGCAACAAGCAAGACGCCACTTTGCAAACTAAAATTCTGATTGCACCTGATGGCCGCACGGTGACCAACGTTCTCTACAACGGCGCTCCGCAGTAGCCGGTTCAAGCACTTCTTCGTAACTTTTCTGAGCCTCAAAGCCGGCTAAATGATTTGAACCCATGGCCTTCATTTTGCATTGACTCTTGTTGAGATCGCCATTTTGCGGCTATGGGTATGGGATCTGTAATCAGCTTTTTATTTAACTGATTAGTCAACCTGTAGCCCAGGCCCACGCTGAATGACCTGCTGAGACAATCCAGCTAGTGTCGATTGCTTGCGCTTAGGGCGTCTCGCGAGCCACGGCCAGGGCCGCGAGCAGGCCGCCGCCAAAACCGCTGAGATGGCCGATCCAGCTCACCCCCGGCGGCGAAAAAATCGGCAGCAGGCTTGGCAACACCCCCGCATAGGTGACTAGGGCCAGCACCGACAGAACCAAGGAGAGGGGCCGCTTCTCAATCCAGCCGATCAGCAACAGATAGCCAAGGAGTCCGTACACGACCCCGGAGAGTCCGTGACTGCCGTTCGGCCAGAGCAGCCATACGGGGATAGCCGTGGCATACACCCCCAGCCAAACAGCCAGATAGTCGCGGCGGCCCCGTAGCAAGACCAGCCAGGAGAGCGGCAGAAAGGTCAGGGAATTGGCCAGCAGATGGCCAAAGCCGCTGTGGCTGAAGGGGGCTGTCACCACCCCGAGGAAGGAGCCCCCGGGCGTCATCGGCAGGTTCCAGTTGCCGCCAAAGATCAGCTGGTCCACCAGCTCCTGCATCCAGGGGATCAGCAAGATCAGCGGTGGGATCAGCAGATTGAAACCGGCTCGAGCGATCCAGCGATCCAGGCGTTGGGGCAGAGATTCACTCACGGCTGGTGCTTGAAGCTGCAGCGCAGCATGGCAAGGTTTTCAACAGCCAGGCTGTCATGCCGGTCATCTTGTTTGGCAGAAATCAGAAAATAAGACTTGGCATGCTTCATCTCAATCATTGATTCCCCTCTGGCATCCATAACTCCAAGTGGTCGTTGATTGCTCTTTCGCCAGGAATCAGTCCTTAATCAGCCCACCCGCTGAAGCCGGCAGAGGGGAAGAATGAAAGACATCGCACGAAATCAGACCTAGGCTTTCAGAAGTTCAAGAGGTCGGCGAGCAAGCTGGTCAATGCGGCAGCAGCCTTCCGATAGAACTTATCGCAAAGTCCAATCCAAATGCCCCCAACCCGCCCTTCGTCGGAATCCGTAAAAACATTGCTACTGCTGCTCACATTTGTATGGGCAATCTATACGTTTGTCTGGAAAGAGCACGTGGTGCCAAGTTTTCAAGAGCCGAAGATAGAAATCAACTCGGCGATTGAAGCGGTAGGGGACGCAGACTCCGGACTTATCAGGCTCGCAATCAAGATCAAAAACACCAGCCTTTCCTCGGTTGAGCTATTGCAGGACAATTGGGCCCTCTACAAGCTTGTTCGTTTAAAATCCGGCACCGAAAAGCAATTCCTAAAAAGACTTGGGGCTTTTCTTGAAGAAGGGAGTACGAGTGGGAGTATTGAGCGATCTTCGATTGTCAAGCCTGGGGCGCTCCTGGCAGCCGGTTCGCTTGACTTGGGCTCATTGAAATCAGGTGAGTCCACTAGCTTTTCAAAGCTGATCAAATTGCCTCCCGGTACAAAAGAGATTTATCTCAACTTCACGATTCCATTCTCGCCGAAAGCAAGGTCCACCGAGACAGATCTCGTATTGCAATGGGAATATGATCGCAATGATGGAATGATAAAGCCTCTGGTTTGCAAGCCTGGCCTAGGTGTTGCCACGCAACCAGCAAAGCGAAGGTGCTATGGCCATTTCTCGCAGCCGTTTAGGCAGTGGCAAAAGCAAAACAATATATATTCGTCAAAAGTTAACGAGTCGTTTGCGGTGCAATCAAGAAGTTGACTTAGCGCGCAAATCCCAGCCCGAATATGAACATCGGCATGGACCGCTAGGTGGCTATTCGCTTCTAGTTTCCCAAGGGTTGAAGTTCCTTCAGTAGTGCTCGATTGAGGTGATCGTCGCATCCCACCACCAACTGCGGATAGATGGTGCCGTCCTTGTAAGGGGCATAGGCGGCCTCACATAATGCCCTGGTGGTTTCCGACCATTTCGTGTACTGCTGCGTCGTGATCTTCTGCCGCAACAGGGTGCCTGACTGCTCTAGCGATTGGCCAGCGCAGTACCTCATCTCAAGCGTGTTATTCCCAGGGCAGCGGATTGGGGGCGGTGCAGCATGGGCTCCCCCAATGGGCATTAGTAGAGCCGCAACAAACAGCAAGCGCTTCACAGACAACAGATGGGGGGAAAGTGCGTTGCGCAAGGCCGTAGGGCACTCTTCGACGGCGTTTTCAACCTTAGTGCCGTCACTACTCCTTCCCTTCCTTTCGTGCATCACTGCACGACGACGAGACGGCGGATGTTGTGCCGTCTGATCAAGGAAGCCAGTTGATCCAGCTCACGGCGTTGCGGCAAGCAGATGCAGCCCACACCCGGGAAGCAGTTGTGGATGCCCAGCCCACTGCGCCGCGTTGAAAACCGGGGCTCCAGCCCAATCCATAGATCGCGGCCCCATGGCTCTGGCCGACCCAGGGCATAGGTTCCCGCCGGCAGCGGGGCTCCATTGCCAGGGCTCCAGCGACGATCCAACCCCTGGCTCTGACCGGCGCCGGTTGCTGCCGCCCAGCGTTGCAACACCTGCTTGCCCTGACGCCATTCGAGCCACCAGATGCGATCACCGCTGGAAAAGCGCTCCTGGCTTGGTCGTAAGAGCAGTTGGTTCTCAGCGGCGATGACAGGCCCCATCAGCAACGGCAACACAACCGCAGCACAGCCAGCCAGCATCCTGAGCCGGTGGAATAGCAATGACGTCATGGGCTTGAAATGAGAGGGGTCGCTTCCCAATCCAGCCGATCAGCAACAGGTAGCAAAGGAGCCCGTACACGATCCCGGAGAGTCCGTGACTGCCACCCGGCTTGGGTCATCACCCAGGGATAGCCGTGGCTGAATGGGGCTGTCAACACCCCAAGGAAGGAGCCCCCGGGCGTCATCGGCAGGTTCCAGTTG
>CAMDSS010000216.1 GCA_945907085.1 Cyanobium sp. NIES-981
AGCAATGGCAAAACCATCAGCCAAGCTGATCTGAAGGATTTCATGTTGCCCGATCGAGGCCTATACAACAACACGGGCATCGATAAGGGCTATGAGCTGATGAGCAGTCTGGGCAAATGGTTCAACAACCTATTCTCATCGGGTTTTTATCTGCGCTACCAGAAAGCCGACAAAACCTTTGTCGACAAAAACGGAAAAATCTTTCAAGGGCACCTGATCATGGAGGTAGCCAATGCCATGCGCTATCTCCCTTACGAGAGTGGGACATTTAGTAACACGCCTAGGCTCAATGCCATCAACAAGGGCCTGCAGATTGCCATCCCCATTGAGCAGCCCCTCAGCCTCAGTGGCTCTGATGTGGTGCTCAATGCCTATGCCCGCAGTGGCAGTAACCCCGGCGTTCATGCCCTAGCCGGCATTGAGTTCAACATCGACAAACCCCTGGAAGGCGTAAATCTCGATCGCCTAATCAGCGTTGGTGATCTCAACGGCGATGGCTACGAAGACCTGGTGGGCATCGGCAACCTGGCCACAGGCTGGAACTACGACTACAAACTCGACCTGCCCCACAACAACCTCACCGAGCGCGGCAACAGCAGCGATACATCAGAGGAAAACAGCTTCACCCTCAACAAAGGGGCCAACGGGGACGGAATCACCCGCTCCACGCTGATTGCTCCAGTGATCCTGTGGGGCGGTAGTGGCGCAATCAATCTCGACCAGCTCACACCGATTGTGCGCGGTAGTGATGCCGCTTACACCCACACCAGTGATGGCGGCCTTGCTGCCCTCGACAACTTTTCATCGGCCAACAACGTCATGATCGCCCCGATCGGCGACGTGAATGGGGATGGCTTCGATGACATCGCCATCAGCGATGTTGTGCTTGGCCTCACTTACATCCTCCATGGCGGCACCGGCCTGCAATCGGCCAAGAGCTATCTGAATCGTTTCGGCGCCTTCTTCCCAGAAACCCGCGCTAAAGATTCGCCTTCTGATAACCCAAACATCTACCTGACCTCGAATGAGCAGGGATACGGTGCACCCAATCCCAACAGTTCGTCTGCAGCGGCAACCGCTTGGTTCGCAGGAATCAATCTCGAACGATACTCGCAAGTTCAGCCAGCATCTCGCCCAGCCTTTGGTGGCGTACACGTCACCAAAATCAATGGAATTCCCGGCCAGCAATTGGCCAACCTCTCCGGCGGATCCGACTTTTCTGGTGACGGCATCAACGATCTCTTCCTCACGTCGCAAGCCGAATACAAAGCGGATAAACAGCTTTCGCTCCAAGAGCCAAGCCGGTTTGTGGTCTTTGGAGGCGATAACACCCGTTCATTTACCCATTTAGGCACAAACAATTCCGACAGCATCAAAGGCACTCCCGCCAATGATGTGATCGTCACCATGGGTGGCAACGACATCGTTCAAGGCCTAGGCGGCATGGATGCCATCTCCACGGGCCCCGGTGATGACCAGATAGTCCTTGTCGACGATCAATTCCGTCGCATAGATGGCGGCAGTGATGTCGACACCCTGATCCTTCAAGGACAACGGAACCAGGCCTGGGATTTCACCAAACTTGCTAGCGCCGGCCGTATCCGCAATATCGAACAGATCGTTGCCACCGATTTCGGCGCCAACCATCTCACCTTGAACGCTCGCGCCGCTGCCGCCATTACCAGTGGCGGCGGCACACTGATCTTCGATGGAGATCTACAAACCGAAAAGCCCGCGGTGGTGCTGCTGAGGGCCATTAACACCAGGCTGCAAGCGCTCGATCCCGTTTCAAAGGAATACGACGCCTTATTTGATGTGGCTACCCGCTACAGCGGCTTCAGCTTCGGCCTCTCCGACTTGAGCATGGTGCCCGTGGTGGTGCGTGATGTGCAAAGGGATCTGATCTTTGACACCCTGCGTACCCTCACAAACCAAACAGATCCACGGCCCCTCACCGATCTGCTCGATCGGATCAATGCCATCGACACCGACCGCAAACTCGCTCTGGGGCTTGACTTCCTCACGGTGTTTGCCCAAAGGCTGGCCTTCAGTCCGGCAACTGCCCTGGAGGCCTACGAGGCCTGGCTGGCCGATTTACCCAAAGCTGTTCCCGATGCCTTTGCCCTGCTGAGTGCCCAGCAGAAAACTGCCTTGGCCGACCTACCGCAGGCCTGGCGCAGCACCTACGCCCCATACTTCCCCGCCAGCGGGGTGACAATTCCCGCCGTTCTGGCCTTCGAGCGCTTCCTTGCTAACGGCGCTAACCCCGCTGCAACTGCGGCAGAGGATTTCACCACTTGGCTGGCCAATGGCGCCGCATCCATTTACAACTTGCCCCCCACCAGCGACAGCCGCCAGGTGGAATTGCTGCGGTTGCTCAACAGTCTCGACGCCCTAGCTCCTGCCCTGGTCAAGGAGGTGATTAGCAGCTTCGACAGCGTGAGGTTGAGTACGGAATTCAGCCTGGCCAACGCCGACCTGCCCGCCGGCAGCGAAGCGTTCAGTGAATACGTGGCCGCCGGCGGCAGCGTGCGACTGCTGATCCCCGAATGGATGGCGGTGGTCATCGACCCCACCGTTCCCACCGAACTGATCCCCACCCCAGCCACCAAATCCAGCAGCAGCAATGCCGCAGGCCCCAACACCAATTTGGATGCGCCGCTGACCAACACCTCCGCTCCCGCCACAGAGGCCCGCACTACAACGCGGGCCGACCTGCGGATTTCCGTTGGGGAATCGCGCCCCAGCAGCGACGGCAGGGCCCTGGAGTTCACCCTCACGCGCAGCGGCCATCTCAGCGAAACCAGCCGAGTTCAGGTCAACACCGAAGGCTATGTGGCCGACCTGGTCGCCAGTGTGCAGGGCCAGGTTGTCTTTGCCCCTGGGGTCGTGAGTCAGAAAGTGCTAATCCCACTGATGGCAAATCTGCCCCAGGAACAACAGGCGCTAGATCCCTATGCGCTGGAGAGTCTTCGCAATGTGAGCGTGCGACTCAATCTGTTGCCAGAAGGCAGCAGCGGCCCGCGCAGCACCTCGGTGGTGGGTCTCAACGCCCTTAATGCCTTTACCCCAGAGCTACCGAACCCATCTCGGCCGCTCACTGCCGACCAACTCAATCCGGCCACATTGTTTGAGCGCAATGTTGCCCCGCAATTCCCAACTGCGCTTTGGCTGACTGCCATCGCCAACAGCCCTGGGGAGCCAATCCAATTCGGCTTCGATACCCCCCAGGGCCAGCAGCTCGATGATGTGCGACTTGTGGATCGCATTAGCGGCGATCTGGTGTCGTTATTTGATGCCGCCAACGTCGGCACAGCTGTGATCTATGGCGACAGCGTTGATTCACCTTCCACCGATCTTTTCTTCTCGGTAGAGGATGGCGGTCGCTTTGACCACGATGGTCTGGCCAACAGCCAGATCACCCTGGCGGCGGCAGGCGCCCTTGCCTCCCCCGGTTCCCTGCTCGTTGGTGACCGGGTGTTGCGCGCCCCAAGCACCAGCGGCATGAATCTGCTTCTAACTCCCCCAGGGGAGAGCTTCAGCGGATCCCTGGCCGCCTACGGGGAATTGCTCCTCATCGCCGCCGACGACATCAAAGGAACGATTGCATCGGCCGACGGCAACCAGCTCAGCGCCGCCTCTGGAGACGCCTACCTGCAGGCCCTAATCAACCGCATGGCCAGTTCACCCAATGGGGTGCGCCGGATTGCACTGAATCGCGGCTCGGCTATCACCAGCCTCCAGCTGGCCAATGACACCAACTACGTCGCGGTGCTCTCTAAAGCATCCCAGGGTTTGTTGCCCACCGTCGCTGATCTGCGCCTGCCATCCCTAAGGGATACAAGCGGAACCAGCAGCAGGGCCATCGGCAACTACCAACTGCAACTGGACAACCAACGCCTCAGCTTCCAGCTCACAAGCCCCTACTACATCGTGCCTGGCGTGGAGGGCAAGACCATCGCCCTCACCACCCAGTTCCGCGCCCCCAGCGGTAGCCCCATGGGCAGTTATCACATGGCATGGCTGCGAGT
>CAMDSS010000217.1 GCA_945907085.1 Cyanobium sp. NIES-981
GGGTGCTCGATGCGGCCGTGGCCCAGGCCTACGGAGGCGAGCGTCGGATCGAGTGGTTCAAGGTGTTTGCCGGCGATGAGGCCTGCGAGCTCTACGGCACCTATCAGTACCTGCCCGAGGACACCCTCGAAGCGATCCGCACCTACGGCGTGGCGATTAAGGGCCCCCTCACCACCCCGATCGGCGGCGGGATTCGCTCCTTGAATGTGGCCCTGCGCCAGATCTTCGATCTCTATTGCTGCGTGCGGCCCTGCCGCTACTACGCCGGCACCCCCAGCCCCCACAAACGGCCCCAAGACCTTGATGTGATCGTCTACCGGGAAAACACGGAAGACATCTACATGGGGATCGAGTGGGAGGCCGATGACCAGGTCTGCCTCGACCTGATCGAGCACCTCAACACGGTGGTGATCCCGGCCAACGGCAAGCTCGGCAAGCGCCAGATCCCGGCGGGCTCGGGGATTGGTATCAAGCCCGTGAGCAAGCACGGCAGCCAGCGCCACATCCGCAAAGCGATTCAGCACGCCCTGCGCCTCGAGGGCAACAAGCGCCACGTGACCCTGGTGCACAAGGGCAACATCATGAAATTCACCGAGGGCGCCTTCCGCGACTGGGGCTATGAGCTGGCCACCGGCGAATTCCGCGACGTGTGCATCACCGAGCGGGAAAGCTGGATCCTCGACAACCTGGAGCGGGATCACTCGCTCAGCAGCGAGGACAACGCCCGCCTGATCGAGCCCGGCTACGACAGCCTCACACCGGAGAAAAAAGAAGCGATCTGCGCCGAGGTGAAGGCCGTGGTCGATGGCATCGGCGAAACCCACGGCTATGGCAAGTGGAAGTCGATGGTGCTGGTCGATGACCGCATCGCCGACAGCATCTTCCAGCAGATCCAAACCCGGCCCCAGGAGTATTCGGTGCTCGCCACCCTCAACCTCAACGGCGACTACATCTCCGATGCGGCAGCGGCTGTGGTGGGCGGATTGGGCATGGCCCCCGGCGCCAACATCGGCGACACCGCCGCCATCTTTGAAGCCACCCACGGCACGGCCCCCAAGCACGCGGGCCTGGATCGCATCAACCCCGGCTCGGTGATCCTGAGCGGCGTGATGATGCTCGAATTCATGGGCTGGCAGGAAGCCGCCGACCTGATCACCAAGGGGATCAGTGCCGCCATCGCCGGCGGCGAGGTCACCTACGACCTGGCGCGCCTGATGGAACCCCGGGTGGAGCCGGTGAGCTGCTCCGGCTTTGCCGAAGCCGTGATCCGCCACTTCTAAGCGCAGGCCCATGGCTGAGGCGTCCCTGGGGACGCCAAACTGGTCTCCATGACCAGCAGCGCGGCAAAGCCCCTCACGACTGCAAGCGACCCCTGCGTGCACTGCGGCTTCTGCCTGCCCAGCTGCGCCAGCTACCGGGTGCTGGGCACGGAGATGGATTCGCCCCGGGGCCGGATCCATGCCCTCAAGGCAATCGCCGCCGGTGAACTCGAGCTCGATGCCATGGTGGTCGGCCATTTCGACAGCTGCCTGGGCTGCTTTGCCTGCGTCACGGCCTGCCCATCGGGGGTGCGCTACGACCAGCTGCTGGAAGCCACCCGGCCCCAGTTGAACGCGCCGGAATTGCGCAGTTCCAGCCAAACCCTGTTGCGCAGGGTCCTGTTTGCCCTGCTGCCCTACCCCCAGCGGCTGCGGGCCGTGCTGCAAGCCCTGCGCGGCTATGCCCGCTCGCCCCTGCAGGCCCTGGTGCGCCGCAGCGGCCTGCTCCAGCTGGGCGGAGGCTCCCTTGCAGCGATGGAGCGGCTCTTGCCGGAGTTGCCAAAGGAGGCCTTCCACGACGCCTTCCCGGTGGTGACCCCCGCCCTGGGAGCGCGCCGCTACCGGGTGGGCCTGGTGCTCGGCTGCGTGCAGCGGGTGTTTGATCCGGCGGTGAACGCGGCGGCGGTGCGGGTGCTGGCTGCCAACGGCATCGAAGTGGTGATTCCGCCGGCCCAGGGCTGCTGCGGGGCCGTAACCCACCACCAGGGCGAAACGGCCCAAACCCAACAGCTGGCCGGCGAGCTGATCGACAGCTTGGAATCGGTGCTGGGTCCGGGCAAACCCGCCGGCGCCGAACCCCTGGATGCGGTGCTGGTGGCCGCATCCGGCTGCGGCCACACCATGAAGGCCTATGGCACCATCCTGGCCAGCCAGCCGGCCTGGGCGAAGCGGGGTTCGGCCTTCGCCAGCCAGGTTTGCGACATCCAGGAATTCCTGGCCCAGGTGGGCCTCAGCGAAAGCTTCCAGGCCGGCCTCCGGCCCCTGGCCCTGCCCGACGGCAACCCCGCCAGCGCCGAGCAGCCGCTGAAGCTGGCCTATCACGATGCCTGCCACATGCTCCACGGCCAGGGTATCCGCGACCAACCCCGCGCCCTGCTGGCCGCCATCCCCCACATCCAGCTGCGCGAAGCGATGGAGGCGGGCGTGTGCTGCGGCAGCGCCGGCATCTACAACCTGGTGCAACCCACGGAAGCCGCCGAACTGGGCCAACTCAAGGCCGCCGACCTCTCCGCCACCGGCGCCGACTGGGTGGCCTCAGCCAACATCGGCTGCAGCCTGCAGATCCGCCAACACATGGGCGCCGCGCCCCGGCCCATCCCGGTGGCCCACCCGATGCAGCTGCTGGATTGGAGCTTTAGGGGCGCAGCTCCATCAACCCCCAAGCGGCCCTGAGGGTTTCGGAATCGCCAAGATTTCCAGGGAAGGTGAGCACGGGCAAGCCAGGCACCCCGCCATCACTGGGGGTGAGCACCAGCGACAGACCCGGCAGCAACTGCCCCTGGAGCTCCACCCGCGCCAGGCCCAGGCCATCGGCGAGCAGGGTGTGGGTGGTGATGCCGCCCTTGCTGATCAAATAGCCCAATTGGGGGGCCAGGGCCGCCGCCAGCCGGGCCATCAAGGCCGCCAGCTCCACGCCCAGCCGCCGCCGCTCGGCGGCCGAGCGGCACGCCAATTCACCGCGGCTGGTGAACAGCACGGGGGTTTGACCCGCAGCCAACGCAGCCTGCAGCTGGGCCAGCCAGACCTGCTCTAGGGAAGCCAGCATCTCCAGGGGAACGGGCCCCTCAAGCACCCGGGCCAGCTTGGCGACAGGGATCTCCACCCCGCCGCAGCCGGGTTCCTCCAGGAGCACTTCCAGCTGGGCATCGGCCAGGGGAACGTGGGAGCCCACCAGCACCAGCCCGGGCAAGGGCGCACCGCCCCCATCCACGCGCCTGAGCTGGGCCAGGCCCGCTGGAGCGAGCGGTTGGGGCGGCAACTGGGCCAGGGCCTCAATCCAACTGGCAGCCGATTGGGAGAGGAACCGCCGCGGCCGGCCCCAGGGTTCGGCGGCAGATGGCGCCGTGAGCTCCCGCACCGCAGCGGCTAGGGCCCCAAGCTGCTGCAGCCGCTCCGCATCCACGGCCACGCAGCGATTGCCCCCCAGCCCCGCCAAGCGTTGGAGCAGGCCCTGCTCAGCGGCATCAAGCTCTTCAATCCCCACCAGCTCCACCTGGTCTGCGGGGATCCGGCCCGCCGTTTTTTCGGCCACCCAATCGGGCAAAAAGCTGGTGCCGTAGCCAAACAGGCCATCGCGGCCAAAGGCACTGGTGTGCACCGGCTCACCGTGCAGCAGGTGTACCCCCGCCACCGTGGTGCGGCCGCCCTGCAAAAAGGCCGGCACCAGGAACGTGGCATCAAAGGGGCCCAGTTCAGCCTCGAGCCCGTCCACTTCTCCAGGGAAATGGCCCCGCAGGGTGGAATCGCCGCGGCTCACGATCAACCAGTGATCTATGGCATCCAGCTCGGCCATCGCGCCCTTCAGGGCGCGAGCAATCTCCTGAACCCGCGCCGCCGCCGCCTCGGGCGCCAAAGCCCGGGTGTTGGCGAGCACGAACAGCAAGGACGAGGGGTGCGCCAAACCCTCGAGCAGGGTGGCCCGATCCCATTGCAGCAGCAAAGGACAGCTGTGCACCGTCTGGGATCCGGTGGGGTCGTCATC